>NZ_CDRTCT010000014.1:0-121545 GCF_977054455.1 Parabacteroides sp.
TGTGAAAGAAACACAAAAAATGTTGAAATCCAATGAAAAATAACTATATTTGAACCGTCTAATCAGACGCACTTAGTGGTATACTTTTCAATTACTAAGTGGAGTACTTTTCAGTTATTATCTACATATCACTATTGACAATCACCGACTTATCTTTTCTTTCATCGGGAAATCCACACGATTTAGCACACGATTATTTCCCATCGTTCTGCCCGTGATTTAACACGATTGTTGTTGAAAATATATTAATTCTTTCTTGTTATTACAAACTTAACAGCCATTTCCATACCGGAACGACTTCAATTGTTTTACCGTTCATTTCTACCACCCGCTCCGTATCACGGGTAATAATCAGCAGTTTCTTGCATTCTAATACTTCGGTAATTTTTAGCAAAGCTTTTACTTCCCTGTCAAACGTGCCGTCGCTATTGTCGAGATTGTAGCATACCTGAATCGCTGTGTAATCATCAGGAATGTAGAAGTCTACTTCAATGCTTTGATTATAGAAATAAACGGCATCATTTCGCCCGTATTTACGCAATAGATTTACGGCTACCATGTTCTCCAACAAAGAAGTGTTTCCGTCCAATAAAAAGAGGTTGAGAATACCGTTATCCGTGAAATAGTACTTCGGTGAAGTTTCCTTATCGACCAATTTACCTGCTATGTTTTGCACGGGATTGATAAGCCAAGCATCTTTGGCGTATTCCATATAATTAATAACGGTCTGTGTTCCTACCTTTGCTCCGGTTGAAGATACGATATTCGCTATGCGGGTAAACGATAAGGGTTGTTTTACGCTTTCAGCCAGTTTCTTGAACATGATACGCAAAGCGAACGTATTATCTACTGTATGACGGGCTGCAATATCTCCCAAATGAATTTTCTGATAAACACTGGTCAGGTAATCCCGTTTGGCAGAAAACTCTGCTCCTTCCGGGAATCCACCAAAGTAGAAATAATCGTTGAATTTTCGTAATATTTCGGCTTTGCCTTCCGTAGATAGGAGATGATTAGCAGTTGCAGGAACATTGTTTGCTGTCAAAAATTCTTTGAAAGAATACGGATAAACATCTACTGGGATATAACGCCCTCCTAAAGTCGTTTGGATATCCTGACTTAACATTTTGGCATTACTTCCCGTGATGTAAACCCGATGTTTGGTGTCAGCCATTCGACGGGCAAATTTTTCCCATCCGGAAACGTTTTGTATCTCATCCAAAAACAGGATAGGCTTCTTTCCGTACATTTCCAGATGAACTTCTAACAGCAGATTCAAATCCTCCGCTTTCATTCCTGTAAGGCGTTCATCTTCAAAATTGATATAAAGTATTTCATCCCACTGCACACCTTGCGCCAGTAGTTGTTGCATCCGTTGATATAGCAGGTAAGACTTTCCCGCTCGCCGGATACCTACAAAAACGTAGTTCCCAAATTCCTCAAAAGTGAAATCGCGAGGAATTACCTTGTATCTTGGGACTTCCAGTTGATTGTCGGCTATAACCGCTTTCAGAATATTCTTGTCCATATCTTCCCGTTTTTATTCTACTAACAGTACAAAGATAGCGTATTTTTATTTTATGTGCAAAACAAAAATGGCAATTTATCATTTTGTTCGCAGAATAAAAAATCTTCTATTCTAAAGTTGGTATCTCTTAAAAAGAAGTTTTACCCTGTGGAAAAGAGCTTTACTCTGGAATTTGTCGCAATAGTCCATCAACAAATCTTTGTTCAAATCATCTTGCATGTAATCTTCATCCAAGCGTAATTCTTTTAACTCTTGTTCGCTATTGTAGAACGGATAAAGGTATAACAACATAACCGTCCATCTCTAATAAAGAGTGGTAATGTTGGTGTACGGAACTGCGGATACTGTCTAACATGGAATTGATACTCACCGCTTCCGCACTTCTTCCTGCTGCCTTTCCTGCGCTGACACTCCAATTAATAGGGTTTATTTCCAATTTGGTGTTGAATTGTGCCACGATTTGGTCGATGGTGATGCGTGCGATAATCGGTGCATTGCCGTTTTTCTTTGCTGCATTTCGTTTTACGAAAAACAAGACCTTAAAAGTACTTCTCATAATCTCAATTTTTTTAGTTACAAAATTACTTTGATTGATTGAAAATGAGATATTTGCAGACCGGACAAATATGGACATCGGTTAGCCAATTTTGGACATTCTGTGACCTGTTTTGCCAAAGATTGGATTGGTCACGAATTGGTCATGAAAGTATGTCTTTTTGTGACCTTTTGGTGTCTTTGGTCACGGACATTATACAAAGAAAAAACTCCTGCAATACCTTGATATTGTAGGAGTTGTCTTCTTTAAGTCTTGTTCTGACTTGTCTTTCAGTGATCCGCCTGGGGTTCGAACCCAGGACCCCATCCTTAAAAGGGATGTGCTCTACCTGCTGAGCTAGCGAATCATCCTGTGCGTTACTTCTGTAATGCGGGTGCAAAGGTAGGGCTTTTTTTTATATATGCAATAGCTGGTGCGGGTTTTTTATTCTTTTGGGGGTGTTTTTTTCTTTTGAACTTTTGATAACTCGTGCTTCTCTACGAGAGATTGGTCTTCTTCCATAAGTATAAAACGTTTATAATAAGAAAGAAAGAGAGTGGTCAGGGGGAGAGCGATGATTAGACCGATAAAACCTAACAAAGTGCCCCAAATGGATAAAGAAAGAAGGATGATAGCCGGATTCAGACCCATTGCCTTTCCCATGATGCGGGGAGTGAGATACAAGTCTTGTATGCACTGCACGATGCAAAGGACAAGAATTCCCGCTCCGAAGATCAGCCAAAAGTTTTCTCCGGTCTCCGCAGATTTGAGGAGACTCAGCAAGATCATCGGGATAATGCCGATTGCTTGCATATAAGGGATAAGGTTGAGGACACCGATGAATAGTCCCAGGATGACGGCCAGCGGGAAGCCGACGATCTTGAATCCGATGGCGAGGAGGATACCGACACATAAGGCAATCAACGACTGCCCGCGGAAATAGCGGTTCATGCTGTATTCGACATCATCGGCCAATCCTTGCACAAAGGGACGGTAACGTTCGGGGATCAGGCGGATCCAACCGTTGGCAATCCGTTCGTAATCCAACAGGATAAAGATGAAATAGAGTAAGATGACGAACACGATCGTAATGCTGAAAAGGATAGAGAAGGTGTTGGTCAGGACTATCCACATTTTAGGAGCGATCTGTTTGACCGCCTTTTCTATGTTTTCCTTGCTCAGAAGCTGTGCCAACTGATCCGGGTCGATATTCTTTTCCAGGTATTCCGCCCATGACTGGGGAATCATCGGGATATGCCCGTAGCCGCTGTTATGTTCCTGCATCAACTCCAAGGTCCGGTTGAACTCCTGGGTGACGGAGGGGACGATTACGACACCCACCAGCGAGATCACCAGAAGGATGGACACGAGAACGGCCAGGATAGACAGCAAGCGACTTTTCAGCTTGACTTTATACTGGAAGAACTTGACGAACGGTTGCATCATATAAGCCAGCAGCCAGGCAATCAGGAAAGGTAACAAAGCATTTCGAAGGACGGCGATCAGATAGATGATGCCGCTGATAACAGCCAGGCCGAACAGAATACGTGCCACCCTGTCGAATGTGAATGGTTTATCAAACAATGGGTTCATATTAAATTCATATCTTTGTGGACAAAGATAATGCAAACCGACTTATCTTCGCCTTTATGGCAAAGATAAAAAAAGTTGAATAGAAAAGATGATACGAAACAAAATAGTGCCGCTTTGCCTGTTGATTTGCTTCCAACTGATGGCGGATGCCCAGACTCCCGCTTCCATTAAACGCCTATTGCAGGCTCCTTATATGCGGGGAGCCTCTTTCTCCTTGATTGTGAAAGATGTGCAGGATGGGAGAACGGTCTACAGTTATGATACGGATCGTTTGCAGTCTCCCGCCTCGGTATTGAAGACGGTCGCCACGGCGACAGCGCTTGAGATATTGGGAGAAGACTACCGCTACCCGACCACGTTGGAATATGACGGGATACTGGAAAACGGCACGTTGAAGGGGAACCTCTATGTAAAAGGCAGTGGCGATCCCTCCCTGGGCTCTTCGCATTTCGCTCCGGGGCAGAACAAGTTCCTGGCTACCTGGATAGCCGCTTTGCAGAAGGCCGGCATCCGGCATATAACCGGTTCTGTAATATCCGACGAGAGTATTTTCGATACGGAAGGCGCCTCCGTTAAATGGCTCCGGGAAGATATGGGGAATTATTACGCTTCAGGAAGTTACGGCCTTTCCATCTTCGACAATATGTATAAGTTATCGTTGCAAACGGGGGCTGCCGGGACGCGGCCAACCTTGAGGGGCACGGAACCGGATATCCCCTTTATCCGGTTTAAAAACTATCTGAAGGCCGCTCCGGTTTCTTCGGACAGCGCCTATATTATCGGTGCTCCGCTCGATGATGTGCGCTACCTGTATGGTGTCCTGCCTGCTAACCGGGAGGCGTATGTCTTGAAAGGAGATATTCCCGATCCTGCCTTGTATTTGGCTCGCTATCTGACGGACCAGCTTCAGCGGAAGGGAATCCGGGTGGATGGCCCTCCTTCCTGTTACCGTATCGAGGCGGAGGAAAACCGGTGGAAGAAGGGAGAGAGGAAAGAGGTTGTTACGACCTATTCGCCCACCCTGCGGGAGATAGCAAGCGTATGTAACCATGTCAGCCATAACCTCTATGCGGATGCTTTGGTCAAAACGGTCGGGTTGCAATACAAACCGCGCAAGAACGAGGTGATCTCTTCGTTCGGCCGTGGCGTGCAGGTCGTGAAAGAATATTGGAAGAAGAAGGGGCTGGATGTCTTTCCGCTCCGGATGAACGATGGCAGCGGCCTTGCTCCGGCAGATAAGGTGTCGGCCGGATTTATGGGAGAGCTGTTGGTCTATATGGCGACGGAATCCGTCGTTTCGGATGCCTTCATTGCCTCTTTGCCGCAAGCCGGGATAGAGGGATCGGTGCGCAATTTCCTGAAAGGATCGAAGTTGCAGGGAAAAGCCCGCCTGAAAAGCGGCGGCATAACGGGTGTCAGGAGCTATGCCGGCTATATCACGAAAGATGGAAAGACGTATGCGGTAGCTGTTTTCTCGAATAACTATTCTTGTCCTATGAGCCGGATGACGGGCGCTTTGGAACAGTTGCTGCTGCAACTTTTTTAATGGACAATTGTCTATTGTCAATTGAAATTGAGTGAACGTTGTGCCAAGAACTCGGTAAACTTTGCCTTGTAGTTGTCGGAGATCGGGATATATTCTTTTCCGAACACGATCCGGTTCCGTTCGATCACCTTGATCTTTTCAGGCTGTACGATAAAGGAACGGTGTACGCGGATAAAGCGGCTTGCCGGCAGCATCTCCTCCAGCGACTTCATGCTCATCAGTGAAAGGATAGGATGCGGTTCATCCTCGACGAATATCTTGACATAGTCTTTCAGCCCTTCGATGTAGAGTATCTTGCGCAGTTCGACCTGTACGAGTTTATATTCCGTCTTGATGAAGATCGAATCGATCTCTGCCGCAGGCGCCTGCATATGCTCGTACCATTGCAATGCCTTGTTGGCCGCCTTGAGGAAATCCGGGTAACTGATCGGTTTCAGCAGATAGTCGAGGGCGTTCACCTTGTAGCTGTCGAGGGCGTACTGTTCGAAAGCCGTCGTAAAGATGATGCGGGTGTCCGCCTCCAGTATCCGTGAGAATTCCATGCCGCTCAGCTCCGGCATCTGGATATCGAGGAAAAGCAACTCTACCGGCTGTGCGCTCAATACGGGCAATGCCTCAAGGGCGCTGTTGAACTTTGCCGTGAGGCGGAGGAACGGAGTCTTGTCCACATAGCTTTCCAGCAGACTGATGGCCAGTGGTTCGTCATCGATGATTGCACATGTTAACGTCATAATTTGTTGTATTGATGTACCGGACAAAAATACAATAAATCCTTATGCCTGCAACTCTAACAGGCAAACATATTCATCCCCTTTTTGCCCGTACGTGAAGATATGATGTGACGGATACAGCAATTCTAACCGCCGGCTGAGGTTTTGCAGTCCTATGCCGGAGCCGCTCTTGTCCTGTCCGTTGTCTTTCGGGAAGTGGCTGTTGCGGATGGAGCAGACGATCCGTGTCCCTTCCTGGTGAATCTTCAGGTCGATAAAAGAGGGCTTGTTGTGGCTCACCCCATGCTTGAAAGCATTCTCGATCAGGGAGATGAAAAGGAGAGGCGCTACTTGGGCTTCAGATGTGGCGGACGATATGTCGGTCGTGAGTTTCACATGTTCCGGCAGGCGGATGCGCATCAGTTCCACATAGTTCCGGATGAAATCGAGTTCCTTCTCCAACAGAACCATCGGCTGGCTGCTGTCGTAGAGCACGTAGCGGAGCAGGCGGCTCAGGTCGTGCACCGCCTCCTGCGCCTTCTCCGGGCTGAAAGCGATCAGGCTGTAGATGTTGTTCAGCGTGTTGAAAAGGAAATGGGGGTTCAACTGGCTTTTCAGGTTCTGCAATTCCGCTTCGGCACGGCTTTTCTCCAACTCCCGGCGCGATGATTCCATCTCGTACCAGCTTCCGGTCATCTTGATGGCGACGCTTAGCCCTGCCACCAACATATACAGCATGGCGTTCACCATGAAGAAACCGACCGTCTCCTGCCATTCCCTTTCCGGCCTCGGATGCTCCCATTCGGGATGCGGGAGCAGTTCGAACATCAGATGGACGGCCCCCATCGAGGCAGCAATCAGTACGACGTTGCATAGCAAGAACTTCCAGGGACGCTTGGCGAACAGGAAATGGTCGATCAGCACGAAATAGTTGGCATAGAACACCAGCATGAATGACAGCGGGACGATCATGGAGCGGACGTAGCTCAGGACCGTCACCGTCTGCGACTCGCGTCCGGTGAAGAAGAACGGCAGCCCGAAGAGGATGGCCCAGGCTGCGATATGGATCAGCTTCCCCATGCCTTTGAAGGGGGGAGCCGGTAATGTGTGCATTGTCTCTGTTGTTTCCATTTATGCAAAGATACTGTTTATTATATATCAGAGAAACATCGGGCATGGAAGAAGTGTTGCTTCTTTGTCGAACGCCAGGCGGCATCGGTCATGGAAGAGGCTCTGCATCGAGCATGCCTCATAGCTATGAGGTATATCGCCTCGTACCTATGAGGTGAGTTGCCTCATATCTTTGAGGTACGTTGCCTCATACCTATGAGGCATACTCGACGCAGAGCGTCTTCTTCCCTCGATGCTTCCCGCCTGCTATTCGTAACGTATCGCCTCTATCGGGTCGAGCTGTGCCGCCTTCTTGGCCGGATACCATCCGAAGAATACACCGGTGACGGTACATACGGCAAACGACAGGACGACGCTCCAGGGCTGGATGTAGATCGGAAAGTGGGCGACCCCGTTCACGACAAGGGCCGCGCCCACTCCAAAGACTACACCTATCAAACCGCCTGTCACACTGATCAGGATGGACTCGATCAGGAACTGTGCCAGGATGTCGATGCCTTTTGCCCCGATACTCATACGGAGGCCGATCTCGCGTGTACGCTCCGTCACGCTGACGTACATGATATTCATGATTCCTATACCGCCTACGAGGAGCGAAATACCCGCCACAGCCGCCAACAGCACGGTCATCATATCCGTAGTGCTTGTCAACATCGTGCTCAACTCCTGCTGACTACGGATGGTAAAATCATCATCGTCACTTTCCTTCAACTTATGGTTGCGGCGGAGTATTTCGGTAATCTCGTCGATGGCCTGGTCGGTGTATTCCTCCTTGAGGGCCGAACAGGTAATGCCTTGCAGATGGGTGATGGCCAGGACCTTTTTCTGAATAGTTGTGTATGGAGCTAAGATTAGGTCGTCCTGGTCCATTCCCATGCTGTTGTATCCTTTGCTTTCCAGCACGCCTACGATGCGGAAAGGCAGTTTCTGAAAACGTATGACCTTGCCTACCGGGTTGCTGCCGTCGGGGAAGAGGTTGTTGACGACGGTCTTGCCGACCACGCATACTTTGGCGGCCGTCTGGATGTCCTGTTCGGTGAACATGTCACCGTCTCCGACTTTGTAGCGCCGTATCTCCAGGTAGTCGGGACTGATGCCGTAGACCGTGGTCGGGGCGTTGTTGGCGCCGTAGATCGCCTGTCCGCTACTGTTGACCGAGGGGGAGACGGCCGAGACAAAGCGTGTTTCGTCCACCATGTCTTCGTAATCCTGTAGTTTCAGGGTTTCCATCGCGGAGGCATCCTGCCGGACACCGCCACGCACGTCGGCGCCCGGGTGTATCATGATCATGTTGGAACCCATCTCGCTGATCTGTGCCTGTATGCTTCGCTTCGAGCCTTGTCCGATGGCAAGCATCGTGATCACGGAGGCCACGCCGATGATGATGCCCAGCATCGTGAGGAAGCCGCGCAGCTTGTTGTTGGCGAGGGCCCGGACGGCTATTTTTATTAGGTTTGTTCCGTTCATTGTTTTTGTTGTTTTATAAGTTACTCTCTAAACACCTTTGCCTCCTTCCGCTTGTATCGGATGATTCCGGTATTCGCATAAAGGGGCACCCACGGAAGGGTGGCAAGATCAATCATCGTTCTTCGGCAGCCGCGCCAAAGCTTCCGCCGCGTTCAGGATATTCCGGTTGACCGTGTCGGAGGTGACATGCCCGTCGCGCAGCGTGATGTTGCGGCTGCTGTATTGGGCGATCTCCGGGTTGTGGGTCACGAATATGATGGTACGTCCCTCGGCATGCAGTTTCTGGAAAAGCACCAGTATCTCGAAGGAGGTACGGGTATCGAGGTTTCCGGTCGCTTCATCGGCGAGGATGACGGCGGGGTCGTTTACCAGTGCCCGGGCGATGGCGACGCGTTGCATCTGTCCGCCGGACATCTGGTTGCTCTTATGCATCAGGCGGTCGCCCAAGCCTACGGCAACCAGCGATTCGACTGCTTTCCGGTGGCGGGCGGAGGCGCTATAGTTCGGATTGTACATCAGGGGAAGCTCCACATTCTCGACCGCAGTGGTCTTGGGGAGCAGGTTGTAGCTCTGAAAGACGAATCCGATCTTGCGGTTGCGCAGGGTGGCGCGGGCGTTCTTGCCCATCGTGCGGACCGATGTACCGTCGAGGTAATATTCCCCGCCGGTCGGTGTGTCGAGGCAACCCAACGTGTTGAGCAGGGTGCTCTTTCCGGAGCCGGATGTCCCCATGATGGTGACAAACTCGCCTTCGTAGATCGTGAAGGAGACGCCACGCAAGGCATGGACCGTTTCGTCTCCGACCTTGAAGTCACGCTTGATGTTTTCTAATTTGATTATCTCTTTCATATTGTTGTACTCCTTGTTTGGAGGGCAGGTAAGCCTGCCCCTACTTGGCACTCTTCTTGTTCTTATTGTTTCCCGGAGGGCCTGGCATGAACGGGCTTCTTTCCGTCTCGGCTTCGGCTGCCGGGGCAATGGAGGCGGCTTCGAAATCGACTGCCAGCTCTTCACCTTCGTTCAGGCCGTCGGTGATCTCGATCATGTTTCCGCTGGTGGAACCGACGGTGACGGCTTTCGGCTTCAGTTCCTGTCCGTTCTTGATCCATACGAGACGTTTCCCGGCAGGGGCTTCCGCACCGGCTTCGGAGACGATGTAACCCAGCTGTGTCAACATCCCGGCATCCGGCACGAAACGGAGCGACTTGGTCGGGACCGTCAGTACGTTGTCGCGTTCCAGCGTGAAGATCGTCACGTTGGCTGTCAGGCGCGGTTTCAGCTTCAGGTCGGGATTGTCGGCCGATATCACGACTTCGTAGGTGACGACCGTCGAGGTCGAGGCAGAAGTGGAACTGCTGCTTTCGCTGTCGCCGAGGCGGATCTGCATGACCGTGCCTTCGAAAATGTCGTTCGGGTAGGCATCGACGGTGAAGGAGACACGTTGCCCGTTTTCCACGTTGCCTATATCGGCTTCGTCCACATCGGCGATCACCTGCATCTTGGTCAGGTCGGCCGCGATGGTGAACAGGGTCGGGGTCTCGAAGCCGGCGGCCACTGTCTGCCCTTCTTCAACGGCGCGGTTGATCACGACGCCGTCGATCGGGCTGGTGATCGTCGCATATTCGAGGTTGCGTTTCACCTTGACCATTGCCGCCTGGTTCTGTTCGTAGGCGGCTTTTGCCTTCTCGTAGTTGTAAGTGGACGTCTCGTAGTCCGCATCGCTGATCAGCTTCTTTTCGAAGAGGATCTTGTTGCGGGCGTAGTTCTTCTGCTGGTATTCGTATTCGCTCTTGCTGCTTGCTAACTGTGCTTCGGCGGAGGCGAGTTCGGCTTTTAGGTTGACCTTGTCCATTTCGGCAATCAGCTGCCCTGCTTTGACCACATCGTTGTAGTCGGCGTACAACTTGTCGATGATGCCGGACACCTGCGTACCGACTTCTACTTCCGTTACCGGTTCGACTGTTCCGGTTGCCGTTACCGTGTTCGAGATGGAACTGCGTCCCACTTTGGCGGTTTCGAGCCGGATGCCGCCTTTCGACGTTTTGCCTGTGAAGAGCCAGATGCCGCCGGCTACGGCCAGTACGCCTACTATACCGATGATTAGTTTCTTCTTGTTCATATATCTTTATCTGTTTTTATTTCTTCTTTGATAGCGGTTCCTTTTGTGGGGTCCCTGCCGGAGTGAACCGGAGCAGGGACCGAAACAAAAAGAGAGTGAATATATTCATTAGCGGTTCACCCCTAATGTCATGTTTCAGAATAAATTGATCTCTTCTCCCTGATAGAAGCGCAACAAGCCTGCGTTCAGTATGGCCGTGTATTTGGCCTGGAGCGTTTCCTGTTGTGCGCTGAGGAGGTTGTTTTTCTCTGTAAGCAGTTCGACCGTGTTTTTCATACCTACGTTGAACTGTTCGCTGACGAGGGAGTAACTTGTTTCGGTACTCTTTAGCTTCTGGGCGGCAGCCACATATTGCTGTTGTGCGCTGTTGGCAGCCAGCCAGAGGCTTTCGATCGTTTTATAGAGTGTCTTTTGGTTGTCCAGCAGGTCCAGTTGGCTGGTCTGCTTTTGCAGCTTGGCCTTGTTGATGGAACTTTTCGTCTGCCGTTTGTCGAAGATCGGGATGCTGAGGGTCAGTCCCAATGAGTTGTTCCAGTTCCGCTTGACCTGTTCGCTGAAGCTGAAGTCGTTGCCGTTGGCATTCGTGCTTCCGATACCTGCGCTGAGGCTTAGAGTCGGGAGGTAGCCTGCGCGTGCCATCTTGATGCCCAGATCCGAAGTTTCCACATTCAGCTTGCCCGCCTCTATTTCGGGGCGCAAGCCGAGGGCGGTGTTGTAGACCTCGTCTTTCGTGGGAAGCGGGATCAGGACGTTGCTGTCGCTCAGTTGCGGCAGGTAGAGGTCCATTTCGATGTCCCCGTCCAGTTCGAGAAGCTGTTTCAGTTGCAACTTATAGTCCTGAAGGGTCGCCCGGGAAGTCACCAGCTGGTAGTTGTCGCTGCTTACCTGCGCTTCCAGTTGGGCGAGGTCGCTTGAGGCGATGCTGCCGACGTTGAACAATTCCTGTCCCCGTTCAAACTCTTTCCGGCTTACTTCAAGTGTCGATTCGTTTACTTTGACGGCTTCGGCCGAATAGAGGATCTGCACATATAGTTGGGTGATGCTTTCCTCGATGGAGTTTTCGCTTTCGTCCACGTTCAGTTCGGCGATGCGGTTGTTCAGCTTCTGCTGCTTGACGGTGTTCACCCGCTTGCTGCCGTTGTACACGGTCCAGTTGGCGTCGATGCCGTAACTGCCGTTGTACGAGGTCTTGCTTTCGCTTGTCGTGATGTTATCGCCGCTGATGATGGTGCCGCTTGCACTGTTCGGACGGTTGACGACGCGCTGGCTGATGTTCCCGCTCAGGGAGGGCAGGAAATCCGCCTTGGCTGTCTTTACGTCTTCTTGGGCACTCTCGGCGCTGATACGGTTCCGCTGGATGGTGATGTTATGCTCCAGTGCATAATCGATGCAATCGCGAAGCGTCCATTGCTTGGGTGCGTCTTCCTCCGCTTTCATCCCGGCGGGCAGGAGAAGCAGGCAGGAGAGGAGTATGGAAGAAATCTGTTTCATGATGCTTTCGTTTTGTAACCTGACAATCTTTTTACCTTTTTACGAAAGCAAAACTACAACAGGATGAAAGCCTATACAATCAGATTAGAAAAAGAGGAGCGTTTCCTCGACAAAGGAGGACTTTCTATCGATGAAAGCCTGACTTGAAATAAGGGTGTTTATTTATAGAAAGCCCTGAATATTGATTGTGAAAGTCCTGACTTTTGCAGTGAGATTTACCAATAGAGAACCATCCCGGCGATTCCTGCCAGGATAATCATCAGGATCGGGTTGATCTTGAACTTCCAGGTGAGGATGAACGCAGCCCCGAAGATCAGGAAACTTTTATAGTCGATGAAGTTCTCGCTATTCATCAATAGCAAAGCCGCCGCCGCAATCAGGCCGACCGTAGCCGGACGAAGGCCGTAGAAAGCGGCCGCTACATATTTGTTGTTCCTGAATTTGGCAAAGGCGTATGAGATGGCCAGCACTAACAGGAAAGAGGGCAGGCAGACGGCAAATGTCGTCAGGCAGGAGCCTAATATGGCTATCGCGGGCGAATAGCCGGCATTGTGGATGGCTGTATATCCGATATAGGTAGCGCTGTTGATCCCGATCGGGCCGGGTGTCATCTGCGAAATGGCGACGATATCCGTAAATTCCTGCGACGAGATCCAACCGTAGCGGTCCACCACGTCCGCCTGTATCAGGGAGAGCATCGCGTAGCCGCCACCGAAACCGAATATCCCGATTTTCAGATATACATAGAATAATTGCAACCAGATCATATCAGTCTTTCTTTATTTTCAGTCCGTAAACAAGTCCTCCTATGATGGCTGCCAGAATGATCCACACGGGAGACATTCCTCCCTGCCAGATCAGTAGTGCGGCAGCGATAGGGATAATCAGTTCTTTGTAACTCATCTTGATCGAACGTGCCGTTGTCAGGCAAGGCACGGCAATCAGGGCGACGACTGCCGGACGCAATCCTTTGAACGCTTTCTCTACCCATACGTTGTCCTGTACCTGCGTGAAGAACAGTGCGATAGCTAAGATGATGAAAAAGGAAGGAAGGATGCTTCCCAAAGCGCACACGACGCCACCCGGCACTTTTTTCAGTTTATATCCTACAAAAATAGAGATGTTCACGGCGAAGATGCCGGGCAAGGACTGGGCTACGGAGAAGAGGTCGATGAAATCTTCTTTCGAAAGCCATCCTCTATCGACCACCTCCCGCTGTATCAGGGGCAGCATCGCATACCCACCCCCGATAGTGAAAGTCCCTATTTTGACGAATGTCAGAAAAAGCGTCCAGTACATTTTATGCAAATTGAATGTCGAAGTTAATTTTACCACCAAGTGCTTCTACTAACTGAACGATGGTGGAGATTGTTAGGTTTCGTCCCTTTTCAATCCTGGAAATTTGTGTTTTATCTTTGCCAACCAGCTTTGCAAGTTGGGCTTGTGTCAGATTTCTACGAATGCGCATTTCTTTAAGCTTGGAGGCAATGATTTCAGCCCTCAATTCTGCTTCAAACTTATCTCGTTCGGGAGTCCCTTTCTCCCCGATGAATTCGTCTAATAATTCGCTATGTGATGTCAACTTTTCCATTGTTGTCAAAATATTTTTTCCTTAACTCTTTTGCATGTTCCAATTCAAAAAGAGGTGTTTTGCCGCTCTTTTTAATGAAACCATGTGTACAAACGATAACTGTTTCAGATGTAGAATCCCAAAATGCAAGCAGTCTATAATATGTTTTGTTATATAGGGTTCTGAATTCCCATATATCTTCGTCCAGCTTTTTGAATAGCTCAGTATCTTTGATATATTGTACTTTGGATATGTTGTATAAAATTTTCAATCTTGCTTTACTATCCAGAGAACGAAGAAAGTCTTTAGCCTCTTGCATATATTTTACATCTTCATAGTATTTCATAATGGCACGGTTTATACAAAGATAAGGTTAATTGTTATATAATGCAACTTTTATCGTCCCAATTCTTTTTCGTACCGCTGTTCGTCGTTGATGAGGCGCAAGGCTTCCTGGAAGCTTTCGTTGTCGTCGTTGATGACTTGGAAGTATTCGGCCATGTCGTACAGGTCGCGTGCGATAAGCGCCTTGATCTGGAGCATGATGAGCGGCTTGGAACGATTGTATTGTTCTTCGTTGAATTCGATCTTGTCGTCTTTGGCCAATGTGACCAGCTCCTGCATCATATCCTCTGTCACGTTGAAGTTCTGCTTGTATTGGGCGAACTTCGGATACTTCTTGTTCAGTTCGGCACGATGGCGGTCCAGATAATTCATGGCGATGCGGTTCACAAGGCTCGCTGCCACGATACTACGGTGATAATCCGTGTAGCGGGACGTGTCGACCGGAATAAATACATCCGGCATGATGCCCCCGCCGCCATAGACGATGCGTTTTGTTTCCAACGTATTGTACTTCATCGAGTCGGGGAAATGGATGCTGTCCGCGCTCATCAGTTCGCCCCGGTTGTAACGGTCGATCAGGTCATGGTTGTATTGCTCCTGGTTACCGTTTACATACGGCTTCTGGATAGAACGGCCTGTCGGGGTGTAATAGCGGGCAACCGTCAGGCGGATCATCGAGCCGTCGGGCATCGGGATCGGTTTCTGTACCAGCCCTTTTCCGAACGTACGGCGACCTACGACGACGCCGCGGTCCCAATCCTGTACCGCACCGGAAAGGATTTCACTGGCGGATGCGGATGTTTCGTCTACTAATACGACCAAACGTCCCTCTTCAAAGCCTCCGCGAGCCGAAGATTTGGCTTCTTCGCGCGGCTGCTTGTTCCCTTCGGTGTACACGATCAGCTTGTCTTTGCCTAAAAACTCGTCGGCCAGGTCGATCGCGATATTCAGATATCCCCCGCCATTTCCCTGCAAATCGAGGATCAGGTTCTTCATGCCCTGTTTCTTCAGTTTCTCCAATGCTTCCCGGAATTCGTCGGCCGATGAAGCGGCGAAGCGGTTCAGCTTGATATATCCGGTCGTTTTATCCGCCATATAAGCGGCATCGAGGCTGTACACCGGAATTTTCCCGCGTGTGATCTTGAACTCGATCAGGTCCGGGACCTTATTGCGCAACACCTTTACCCGTACTTCCGTATTCTTCGGGCCGCGAAGACGCTTCATCACATCGGTATTTTTCATCTTGACGCCTGCAATCAGCGTATCGTCTACCATGATAATACGGTCGCCAGCCATCAGACCTACCTTCTCCGAAGGCCCGCCGGGAATTACCTGGATGACATATAATGTATCCGTCAGCATATTGAATTGGATGCCGATCCCGTCGAAGTTCCCCTGCAACGGCTCTGTCATCTCTTTTGTTTCTTCCGGGTCCGTATATGTAGAGTGAGGGTCCAGCTTCTCCAGCATGCCGACAATCGCATCTTCTACCAACTTCGTCTCGCTTGTAGAATCTACATATAAATTGGAAATGGCATACAAGGCCAACTGAAGCTTGCGGGCATCCGTATTGTTACCACGCTGTGCCGACATCGAAGCGGCAAACACACTCAATATAAGGAGTGGCAGGAAAATTCGTTTCATTGTTCTGTTTTTTTAATATAGGTTTGTCCCTTTCGGCACAAACTGGGAAATATCTTTGCCGTAACGCAGCAGCTCCCGCACAATGCTGGAACTGATATGCGTATGTTCCGGTTCCGTAAAAAGAATAAATGTCTCTATGCCGCTCAACTTACGATTCACGTCGGCTATGCTCTTCTCATATTCGAAATCGTTCACCGTACGGATGCCGCGCAGGATAAAGCCGGCATTCATCTGTTGGGCGAAGTCGACCGTCAGCGAGTCGTACGACATGACCTGTACGCGCGGTTCGTCCTTGTAGAGCTCCCGGATTGCCTCCAGCCGCCTTTCCAGCGAGAAATGAGTCCGCTTCGTGTCGTTGATACCGATCGAGATAATGATCTCATCCACCAGTTCGAGCCCGCGGCTTACCAGTGATGCGTGTCCGATCGTGAAAGGGTCGAACGTTCCGGGGAAAAGAGCGATACGCTTATTTTCAATTGACGACATCTTCTTCTACAACTAAGTTATCGATAATAAAGTTCTGGCGTTCCATGGTATTCTTGCCCATATAGAACTCCAGCATATCTTTGACGAGATCCTCTTTCTTCATCGTGACCGGGTCCAGGCGGATATCCTTTCCGATAAAATGCTTGAACTCGTCCGGAGAAATCTCTCCCAAACCTTTGAATCGGGTGATCTCGGCATTTTTCCCGGCGGCAGCGATCGCGTTTACACGTTCTTCCTCGCTGTAGCAATACCAGGTCTTCTGCTTGTTGCGCACGCGGAACAGCGGTGTTTGCAGGATATACACATGATTCCGCTTGATCAGGTCCGGAAAGAACTGGAGGAAGAAGGTAATCAGCAACAGGCGGATATGCATACCGTCCACATCGGCATCGGTCGCAATGATCACTTTATTGTAACGTAAGCCTTCCAGTCCGTCCTCTATGTTCAATGCGGCCTGTAGCAAGTTGAATTCTTCGTTCTCGTACACGATCTTCTTCGTCAGTCCGAAACTGTTTAACGGTTTACCGCGAAGACTGAATACGGCCTGCAGGTTCGGATCGCGGCTTTTGGTGATGGAACCGCTTGCCGAGTCTCCCTCGGTGATGAAGATGCAGCTGTCTTCCAGATTGTCGCCTTTCGTGTCGTTCAGGTGGATACGGCAGTCGCGCAGCTTCTTGTTGTGCAGGTTTGCCTTCTTCGCCCGTTCGCGGGCCAGCTTTGTCACGCCGGCGATCGCCTTGCGCTCTTTCTCCGATTCCTGGATCTTACGCATCAGGGTATCCGATGTCTCGGCATTCTTGTGCAGGTAGTTATCCAGTTCTTTCTTGATGAAGTCCCCGATGAACTTGCCGACCGAAGGACCGTCCGGACCCATGTCTTTCGAACCTAACTTGGTCTTTGTCTGGCTTTCGAAGACCGGCTCCTCCACCTTGATGCTGATGGCCGCCACCACTCCGGCGCGAATGTCCGAGTATTCGAAGTTCTTGCCGTAATATTCTTTTATGACACGTCCCAATGCTTCGCGGAAGGCGGAAAGGTGGGTACCCCCCTGTGTCGTATGCTGGCCGTTGACGAACGAATAATATTCCTCCCCATACTGGTTGCTATGGGTAATGACTACCTCTATATCTTCTCCTTTCAGATGAATGATCGGGTATAAAGGCTCTGTCGTCATGTTCTCGTTCAACAGGTCTACGAGGCCGTTCCGCGAATGAAATTTCTTACCGTTAAAGACAATGGTCAACCCGGAGTTCAGGAACACGTAATTCTTCAGCAGGCTCTCGATGTATTCGTCTTTATACTGGTAATCCTTGAATATCTCCTTGTCCGGAATAAAATAGGTAAGCGTTCCGTTCGCTTCTTCCGTCGGACAGATCGGAGCGTCATCCGTAACGATCGCCTTGCTATATTCCACCCGCTTGCATTCTCCGTCCCGATAACTGGTGATCAGGAAATAGCTGCTCAGCGCATTTACGGCTTTGATGCCGACCCCGTTCAATCCGACAGATTTTTTAAAGGCCTTGCTGTCGTACTTCGCTCCGGTATTCATCTTACTGGAGACATCGACTACCTTGCCCAACGGAACGCCACGGCCATAGTCGCGTACGGAAACGGTGCCTTCTTCAACGGTCACTTCTATGGTTTTACCATACCCCATCATATATTCGTCGATGGAGTTGTCCAGCACCTCTTTCAGCAATACATAAATACCGTCATCGGCATAACTGCCGTCTCCTAACTTCCCGATATACATACCGGGGCGGCGACGGATATGTTCCATCCAGTCAAGCGTCTTGATGTCATCATCGTTGTACGCTGTCGGCTGTTGCATTGTTGAATTTAGTTCGTCCATTTTTTAATATATGCTCTTCTTGTTTTATGATGTTCGCGTTTGAAATAATCCCACTGTGCCTGTACGGCATTGTTTGTTTCCAGTTCCGGATTGCTTTCCGCATAAACGGCTCCGACACTTTTGTAAACAGGGATCAGATCGTTGAACAGCAACGCGTTCACACCCTTGCTCTGATATTCCGGCAAGACTCCCGTCAGGTATAGGTCGATCACTTTCGGCTTGCTCTTCAAAGCTTTCAGCAGATGAATCCAGCCGAAGGGGAAAAGATGCCCTTTCGCTTTCTGCAAGGCCTTGGACAGATTGGGAAGCGAGATGCCGAAGCCGACCACTTCGTCATCCTCCTCGCGGACGATAAGCGTCACCAGGTCGTAGCGTAGCATCGGAATATACATATTGATGTAGTAATCGATCTGCTTTTGGGTCAAACGGGCGAATCCGTATAGCGGCGCGTACGACTCGTTCAGAGTCTGAAACACCTTCTGTGCGTACGGCATAATCGATTTCGCGTTCTTGAACTTCATCACCTTCAGCCCGTATTTCTTCTTTACGATCTCACCGATACGCAAATGTTTTTCCGGCACGCCGTCCGGGATATAGATTTTAAATTCGTGCCAGTCCTGGTCTTTCGTATATCCCATACGCTCCATTTGTTTCGGATAGTAAGGATAATTGTAGATGGTCGCCATCGTCCCGATCTGGTCGAATCCTTCTATCAACATTCCCTCATGGTCCATATCGGTAAACCCCATCGGCCCTTGCAAAGCTTCCATCCCTTGTCCCTTCGCCCATTTTTCTACGGCGTCGAACAAAGCATCCACTACTTCAACATCGTCAATAAAGTCGACGAACCCGAAGCGTGCATGTTTCTGGTTCCAGGTCTCATTGCTCCGGCGATTGATCATCCCTGCAATACGCCCCACAACTTTCCCGTCTCTGTAGGCCAGAAAATAGATCGCATCACACACTTCGAACGCCGGATTCTTCTTTTTATCCAGCGTCACCATCTCTTCTTCGATCAGGCCGGGCACGTGATATGGGTTGCCTTTATATAATTCGATATTGAATTTTACGAACTTCTTCAGTTCCTTCTTACTGGTAACTTCTTTAATTACTACGCTCATCGGTCATTTAGTTTGAACGGCAAATTTACACAATTAATTCATTTTTAGTGCCGGTTGGCGGGAAGAAAATGTTTGGAGGGACTTTTTGTACGAGCTGTAAATCTGAAAAGTGGGCTTTCTATCGGACGTTTTTTATATTGTGATTGTAAATAACGAAATATTATTTTGAAAAACAGAATTACGTTTTTATCTTTGTAAACGAGAAACGAGTAGGCAATGAAAATATTTACAGAACAGGCACTAAAAGAATATTCAGAAAAGCATCCTGATTCAAGGGGCGCCTTACAAGAATGGGTTGCTATAGTCAAAAAGAGTGACTGGACATGTTTTACTGATGTAAAGAGAGCATTCAATAGTGTGGATAGCGTAGGCAATCAGCATTATGTCTTTAATATCAGAGGTAACAACTATCGTTTAGTTGTTGTTATAAAATTCACTATTAAGTTTGTGTATATACGTTTTATTGGAACTCATAAAGAATATGATAAAATAGATTGTTCAAAAGTTTAAAATGAAATTTATGACGAAGATAGAGAATAAAGTTCAATATGAATGGGCAATAAAAAGAGTAGAGGAACTTCTTCCATTGGTAGATGACAACACTCCGCTCGATGATCCGAATAGTATAGAGTTGGAGCTTTTGTCTAACCTTGTAGCTGATTATTCGGATGAGCATTTTGCGATAGGAGAACCAACGTTGGTTGATGTATTAAAACTGCGTATGTATGAAATGGGACTGACACAAAAAGCATTGTCATCCTTGATTGGTGTTAGCCCATCCAGGCTTAGCGATTATGTTTCAGGGAAATGTGAGCCTACCTTGAAGGTTGCCAGAGAAATGAGTCGAAAATTGAATATTGATGCTAATATTGTATTAGGTGTGTAATTCGGGTTTCTACCTTCCCCCCCCCCTTATTGTGCAATTAAGCTTCCTTCGCAATTAAACATATTTTTTACGCATTACGGTAAAATCCGACTTTTTAGCATTAAAAACGGCCGTTCAGCCATGAAGTGCGCAGTTTTTTGCCATGAACGCGGTCGTCATTGCCGTGAGGTGCCGAGAGTATCCACCATGAAGACGGTCGTCATGGCAACGAAGACGGTCGTCGTGGCTATGAAGACCGTCTTCATGCCGGCAAATCCCCGGATTTGTTTTGCGATATTCGGGTTCGCCACCGTCTTCCCTTTGCTATAGGCGATTCTCCGGGAGTTGAGGTTTTCCAAAATGTCTGTTTTTTATGTCTTTTTTGTAACAAAAAAGCCTTGATCTTCTATTTTCTGCCTGTCTCGTTTTTTTATTGTCAGTATATCGTGGGTTGGAGAATCAAAATGACGGACTTGGTTGAACCGGGATTTTGTCTGAAATAGAAATTGTCTGAAAAGGAGGTTATTGTAAATATTTATTTTACCTCCATGATAGGGTCACTTATAAACTCTGTTATGTCTTTGGCAACAAGATCCCGTTGTGGCTCTTCGGTTTCCTTTATTGACATTCTGCCATCTTTATGCGGGTAAAGCAATACATTCTGAAACGTTAAAAAATATTATCCGCTATACTAATTCCAAATAGATGCCCTACTAATCCGATTTAGACGGGGTGGTAGTGACATTTTGATAAAAACAGAATCCGGATTTATGAATGTGGCAACTGGCTGTTTCGGACTGATTATAGCCGCTGGTGATCCTTAGATCAGACAGATTCGTACAAATAACTCGATTTTAAGATGTGTAATGATTTCAATTTCTTATCTTTGTGGCGTTTTCGTGATTCCCTGTGTGGGAGTGACGAACCTTTGTGTGCCCCAAACCCTGTTTGGCGGCACTGATATATAACATTTATTTGATTATAAAATCATGAAAATAGCTATCGTCGGGACAGGTTATGTGGGACTTGTCACCGGTACTTGTTTCGCAGAAATGGGAACCGAAGTTTTCTGCGTCGACGTAAATGCCGAAAAGATCACAAACCTGAAACAAGGTATCATCCCTATCTACGAGCCCGGCCTTGAAGAGATGGTTCACCGTAACCAGCAAGCCGGCCGTCTCCATTTCACAACCGATTTGACAGAATGCCTGAACGAGGTCGAAGTCCTCTTCAGCGCCGTAGGTACTCCTCCCGACGAAGATGGCAGTGCCGACCTGAAGTATGTGCTCGAAGTGGCCCGTACTGTCGGCCGCAACATGACCAAACATCTCCTTGTCGTGACGAAGAGCACCGTTCCGGTAGGTACAGCCCGTAAGGTTCGTGAGGCGATCCAGGAAGAACTGGATAAACGGGGGGTGTCGATCGAGTTCGATGTCGCTTCGAACCCCGAATTTCTGAAGGAGGGTGCGGCCATCAAGGACTTTATGAGTCCGGACCGTGTGGTCGTAGGTGTCGAATCGGACCGTGCAGAAGAGTTGATGACTCGTTTGTACCGTCCTTTCCTGTTGAATAACTTCCGTGTGATTTTCATGGATGTCCCATCCGCCGAGATGACGAAATATGCAGCCAATGCCATGCTGGCTACCCGCATCAGTTTTATGAACGATATTGCGAACCTGTGTGAGATTGTCGGAGCCGATGTGAATATGGTGCGCAAAGGAATCGGATCGGATGCCCGTATCGGCAACCGTTTCCTGTATGCCGGTATCGGTTATGGTGGTTCCTGTTTTCCCAAGGATATAAAAGCGTTGATCAAAACAGCCAAGTCGAATGGTTACCACATGCGTATCTTAGAAGCGGTCGAAGAGGTCAACGAAGATCAGAAATCCATCTTGTTCCGCAAGTTAGGCGATTATTTCAAGGGGGATCTGAAAGGCAAGCGTATCGCTATGTGGGGCTTGGCTTTCAAGCCGGAAACGGACGATATGCGCGAAGCCCCTTCTCTGGTTCTGATAGATAAATTATTGGCTTCCGGTTGCGAAGTGTATGTCTACGACCCTGTCTCGATGGAAGAAACCCGTCGCCGTTTGGGAGATGCCGTCCACTATGCCAAAGACATCTATGACGCGGTAGTGGATGCCGACGCCCTCCTGCTTGTCACGGAATGGAAAGAGTTCCGCATGCCTTCCTGGTCGGCTGTCAAAAAACTGATGGCAACGCCGCTGATATTGGATGGCCGTAATATTTATGATGTGAAGGAGTTGGAGGAGAATGGGTTTGTTTATCATTGCGTAGGAAGATAACGGATAAGCCGAGCTATCCGGAACAAAAGTATGTATCAGTCGGATAACAATGGTTTATTGTTGTTTGTTATAATAAAAAGGTTTATTAGAAATGAAGTCGAAATTTACTATGGAAGAAGAGAAGACGGTGATTGTAAATGCATTAAAAATTGCAGGTCGTCAAGCCTATGATGTGGCACGTGCACAAGGCCTTCCTGTAACAGTTCTAAGAGGAAATAATGTTTGCCGTATAGAAGCTGAAGGTAAAGTGTCGATTGTTTCTAAAGGTCGTCAGGCAAAATATAAGGTCGTAAAGAGAAAATATAGTCTGTAGTGGCTACTAAAAGGCTCCGAATATTTGCAGGTCCGAATGGTTCGGGAAAGTCTACTTTGTTAAAAGTGGTTTCGGATAAAGGCATTTTTTGTTTGATAATAGTTATTCTGAACCTAAATTATTTGCAACAGTTGAGGCAAATGAGATATCGATTGAAGATTCAGTAGATTTTGTACCTGGTTGGTTTCAATTATATGTATTGGATAAGTTATTATGATGTTGAGGAGTTGGAGGAGAATGGGTTTGTTTATCATTATGTAGGAAGATGACAAAAGAAGAAATCTTGCAACTGATCCGTCAGGGAGAAAGTTTTCGGCTGGAAGCGAAGAAGGCCGAAAAAGAAGTCCCTGTATCTGTATGGGAAAGTTATTCCGCTTTCTGCAATACGGATGGAGGCATCATCTTGCTTGGCGTGTCGGAAGATAAGAAAAATAAAGAGCTTTATGTGTCCGGCGTTGAAGACAGTGGCAAGATTATCCAATCTTTCTGGAACCAGATTAATAATAAACAGAAAGTGAGCGACAACCTGTTGTTTAATCGTCAGGTTTATGCCCTTTCCATTGAAGATAAAGACATTGTAGTTATTGAAGTACCTCGTGCAGACCGTCATTATAAACCTGTTTTTATTAATGACAATCTGTTTGCCGGTACATACCGGAGGAATGCCGATGGCGATTATCACTGCCAGCGAGAAGAGGTGAAGGCGATGCTTCGCGATCAGGCGGATATTACGTTGGATAGCACAATCGTAGAAAATGTCGATTGGCAGGAACTGGATAAAGATACGATTCGTCGTTTCAGGATGCGTTTCCGTAATCTGAAACCCGATCATGTCTGGAATACGTTGGATGATGTCGAGTTCCTATTGAAAGTCGGTGCGCTCAAACGTAGTAGTGACGTTCCTGAGATTCACCCGACTTTAGCCGGTATTCTGATGTTTGGAACGGAAATGTTGATCACCAACGAATATCCGAATTATTTCTTGGACTATCGGGAGATTGAAGACGGGAACCGCTATACGGACCGTGTCTTTTCTGCTTCCGGAGATTGGTCGGGAAACCTTTTTGATTTTTATTTCAGGATCATCGATCGTCTGACATCCGGTTTGAAAGTTCCCTTTCAATTGCGTAACGGATTAGACCGTATTGACGATACGCCTGCTCACGGTGCTGTGCGCGAAGCCTTGGCAAATGCGTTGATCCATGCCGATTATCATGGCAGGCGGGGTGTTGTCATCGAAAAATATAAAGACCGGCTGGTCATTTCCAATCCGGGAGCTTTGCGCATCACGATGGACGAAGCTCTTGAAGGCGGTATCAGTGACCCCCGCAATGCAAGTATCTTCAAGATCTTTGTATTGGTGAATGTGGGTGAGCGTATTGGCAGTGGTTTGCAGAACCTTCGTTATGTTTGGGAACAGATGGGATTGGAAATCCCTGTTCTGCGGGAATCTTTTTCTCCTGACCGGATACGGCTGGATGTCGTTTTGTGGAATGAGGAGAATGCAGATGGAGAAGGTGTGGATCGCTTGGAACTTACCCCCCCAGTCACCCCCCCAGCTACCCCCCCAGCCACCCCCCCAGCCACCCCCCCAGTCGAGAGTGATTTGACGGAACTGGAGGAACGTTTTTTGGCTCTCTTGTCAGCCGAAGCCACTTTGTCCCGCACTCAAATGGCCGAACGTTTGGAAATGGGGCTTGATACAGTCAAAGAATACTTGCGCAAACTACGCGAGAAAGGTTATATTGAACGTCTCGGAGGAAACAGGCGGACGGGGCGTTGGGTGGTAAAAAATAATCAAAAAACAAGACTATGACAAAGAAAGAAGCAATCAAAATCTTTGAGGAAAAGAAAGTACGCACCCTTTGGGATGACGAGACGGAAGAATGGTATTTTTCTGTTGTGGATGTGGTGGGTGTGTTGACGGAAAGCGTGGATGGTCGGAAGTACTGGAACAAGCTCAAACAAAGGCTGAAAGCCGAGGGAAGTGAGTTGGTGACAAATTGTCACCAACTGAAACTACCGGCAGCAGACGGTAAATATTATAAAACCGATGTCGCCACTACTGAACAGTTGTTCCGCCTGATCCAATCCATCCCGTCCCCTAAAGCCGAGCCGTTCAAACTCTGGATGGCGCAGGTTGCCAAAGAACGTTTGGACGAAATGCAGGACCCGGAACTGACGATTGACCGGGCAATGAGGGAGTATAAGGCATTAGGATATTCCGATCATTGGATCAACCAACGTCTGAAAAGCATCGAGATCCGTAAAGATTTGACAGACGAATGGAAACGGCACGGGCTGCAAGAAGGTGTACAATTCGCTACTTTGACAGATATTATCTACAAGACATGGTCCGGTAAAACCTCCAAAGAATACAAACGTTTCAAAGGCCTGAAAAAAGAAAACCTCCGCGATAATATGACGAATACCGAGCTTGCCCTCAATATGTTGGCAGAAGCGGCTACTACGGAGTTGTCCAAAGAAAAAGACCCGCAACAATTTGAAGAACATGCACAAATCGCCCAACAAGGCGGGAAAGCTGCTGATGCCGCTCGCCGACAATTGGAAAGCGACTTGGGGCATTCGGTTATCTCTCCGCTGAATGCGAAAAGTGGATTGAGATTAGAAAAGAAAAAAGACAAAGAATAATAGATGGCAGAACAGACACTGAAAGAAAAGACGGCAAAGGGACTTTTTTGGGGAAGTATCAATGGCGGTATTCAGCAAATTTTGAATGTAGTTTTTGGTATTTTTCTTGCTCGTTTACTTTCTCCTGGTGATTATGGTTTGATTGGAATGTTGGGGATCTTTATGGGAGTAGCAACTGTATTACAAGATAGTGGGTTTAGTACAGCACTAATAAATCGCAAAGGAATTAAACATGAAGACTATAATTCTGTATTTTGGTTTAGCTTTTCTGTTGGATTGATTTGTTATGTAATTTTATTTTTTTGTGCTCCATTGATTGCAGACTTTTTTGGTCATCCTGAATTAACAAATTTATCGCGTGTTCTTTTTCTTTGGTTTTTAATAGGTTCGACCTCTATTGCCCATTCAGCGATGATGACTAAAAAATTGATGGTTAAGGAGCGGACCAAAATAGAAGTTAGTGCAATGATTGCATCAGGAATAGTTGGTGTAGTGTTAGCATATAAAGGGTATGCTTATTGGGGTATTGCAATTCAAACTGTTACAAATGCATTTGTAGGTGCAGTATTACGTTGGTATTATGTAAAATGGAGACCAACTTTTACTTTTGCGTTGAGACCTTTGAAGGAAATGTGTTCTTTTGGAGTAAAAATTTTGTTTACCAGTATTTTTGCTCAAATTAATGCGAATATATTTGCTGTATTATTAGGACGATTCTATAAAGAAGATCAGGTTGGATACTATACTCAGGGTAATAAATGGATGAATATGGGGTATACTTTTATTTGGGGGATGATTGGAAATGTTTCTCTTCCAGTTTTATCAGAAGTGGCTTTGGATGTGAAGCGTCAAAGGCAAGTCTTTCGTAAAATGTTGCGCTTTGTGTCATTTATATCATTTCCTGCAATGTTTGGACTCGCTTTAGTTGCTCCTGAGCTTATTGTTATAGGAGTCTCTGATAAATGGTTACCTTGTGTTCCTGTTATGCAACTATTATGTATATGGGGAGCTGTGACCCCAATAAATAATTTATATATTCATGTTTTATTAAGTCAAGGAAAGTCTAATATATATCTATATAATACAATTGCATTAGGTGTTGTTCAATTGCTTGTAGTTGTCAGTATGTTGTCTTTAGGCATCTATTATATGGTTTTGGCATTTGTTGTTGTTAATGTGTTATGGATATTTATTTGGCATTATTTTGTAAATAAATATGTCGAAATTTCTATTTTAGATGTTGCGAAAGATATTTTATCTTTTTGTCTTATCTCTTTAATTGTATTATGTATTACATATTTTGTTACAAAACTAATATTTAATATATATATGCTTTTTATTGCTAAAGTTCTATTAGCGACGTTTTTATATACTTTTGTTATGTATTTATCGGGTTCTGTAACCTTTAAAGAGTCTTTTACTTTTTTACTAAAAAGAAAATGAATATAGAAGAATACCAAAAAATTAATTGTTCTTTTAGAAAAAAATTGATCTATAAAGTAGGTTTAGATTGTGGTTTTTTTTCGGAATATAATAATATGATATTGGCTATGGCTTATTGCCTGATGCATAAAATACAATTTATTCTGAGTTCTAATAATGCAAATTTTGACAAAGAGAATGGTTGGTGTGGCTTTTTTGAACCTTTTTGTGAGGATGTTGTGACAAATAAAGATCAACATTATAAGACTGTTAATTGGAAATATATGCTTAAGATCCTTCTGAGACAGAAGGATCTTAAGATATTACGTAATATCTTGCCTTACATATCTTTTGGTAAAAAGATATTGTATACACAAGATGTTTTTGGAAGAAGTCGAGATAATGGTTTGTTAAAAAAGAAATTTTATATTGATCCTTTGAAAACTAAGTTGTCATATCAGGAGCTCTGTTCTATTCTTGTAAACTTAACTTGGAAATATAATTTAGATGTAAAAAAAGATGTTCATGATTTGATTTCGTCTTTAGGATTGCCTCCAGAATATCTCGGATTTCATATTCGTGGAGGTGACAAATTTTTAGAACATCAGATTGAACCAATTGAAAGTTATTTTGCTAAAAATAAAACAGAAATTAAAAATGTATTTGTTTTAACTGATGACTTTACTGTGATTTCTGATATTAAAAGAAAATATCCTGACTATTCAGTGTATACTTTATGTGAAGAATCTGAACATGGGTATTTTCATGGAGATTTTATGAATCAAGATGAAGTGTATAAGCGTTATAAATTGATTAGATTGTTTGCATCAATAGATATACTTGCTAATTCAAAATTATTTGTTGGAACATTCAGTTCAAATCCCGGTATGTATATGGGGATGAGGGCTCCTTCTACTTCCAAAAGTATAGATTTTGATAATTGGATAATTTGGTAAATATGAAAACATTAACATTAGTTCCGATAGGGGGATTGGGAAATAGGATTAATGCTATTTGTTCTGTAATTGTTTATTGTCAACAACAACATCGTCAATTGAAAATATATTGGTTTAAAGATCCAACTCTCAATTGTTCTGTTAAAGATTTGTTTTCATTAGATCCAAGATTGAAAAATGTTGAATTGATAGATGGAAACTTTTGGGACTATTATAAAATAGATAGACCACGTAGGCGGAATATATGGTTGCCATATATTTATCAAAAGCATGCTTTTGATAAATATATGGTTGCCATATATTTATCAAAAGCATGCTTTTGATAAAAGAATCTTAGATAAGGACGTTTATAAAGTTGTTTCAAGTAAAGAACTTCCTGATTTTGGAGATTTGGAAATGTATGAACATATCTATATGGTTAATTATTGGCGTTTCTGGACTCATCCTGAGATGTGGAGTGTTATAAAAATAAACTCTTCCATACAAAAAGAAGTCGATTATTTATGTTCTCAGTTGAAAATGGGACGTAAAGTAGGAATACATTTTCGTGGAACAGATAATATTTATTCGAAAGATATTCCTATTGAATATTTTGTTAAGAAAATTAATGAAGAAATAGAAAAATATGGAGAAAATATCTCTTTTTATTTAGCGTCTGATGAAATCAAGGTGAAAGAATATCTAAAAAATCGATTTGAAAATCATATTACTATGATGAATAAACCTGTTTGTAGAAATAGCAAACAGGGAATCGTAGATGCTTTTATAGAAATGAATGTTTTATCTCGAATGGATAAAATATATGCGTCAGCAAGAAGCTCTTTTTCAGAATTAGCTCATTTATTTACTAACAACGAATTTGAGGAATTGAAAAATATTAATAATGTATAAATTATGATGATTGACTTTTTGAAATCAGCTTGGCACTTTTGTTTGATAAATAAGGTGAGAAAAAATAATTATTTTTTAGGAATTCAAAGTCTTAGTTCGGATAAGACTTTGAATGATTTGTATAGAGCTTCTATTTCTTGTTCGATGGAGTTAACTTATTACAGTTCTGAATCTGATTTGATTTATTTAAAAAGTGATAATGTTAATGTAGTTACGGATCGTTCTTACTATATATTGTTGGAAATTTTTTGTCAAAAAATATATGCTTTGCCTCCTTTTATATTGAATCAGAAACATTATGTATTTGATATTGGCATGAATAGAGGATATGCATCTCTTTATTTTGCGAATAATAGAAACTGTTCAAAAGTATTTGGATTTGAGTTAGATCCTGATACTTTTCGTTTCGCATTGAAAAATATAAATTTGAATCCGAATTTAGCTGCAAAAATTGAACCTTTTAATTTTGGACTTTCAAATTGCGAAGGGAATGTCGAGTTTGAATATATCCCAGGCCGAGATGGTCTAGCTTCTTTGGATAGAAATTGTATAAGTAAGTTTAATCATAATGTGAATACTGATATAATAAAAAAGACTGCTTTAGTAAAAAAGGCCTCTGCGGTTTTTGAAGATCTTTTTTGTAAATGTGAAAAGAAGTTATTGAAAATTTTAAAAATAGATTGTGAAGGGGCTGAATATGATATTTTTGATGATTTAAATTCAATTCATTTGTTAGAAGAATTTGACGTTATTATTGGAGAATGTCATAATGGATTTGATGGCTTAAGGGAAAAAATGCGCAATTTTACTTTAATTAATATCCTTTCTGAAGGAGATGGATTGTTTTTGTTTTGTTGCGTAAATAATCGATACAAATATGCTTTTTAATTAATAGTTCATGAATATTGCAATAATATTGTCAGGAGGCATTGGCTATAGAGTAGGAAAAGTAGTGCCTAAGCAATATATTATAGTAAAAGGAAAACCTCTTATTTTTTATTGTTTGGATACTTTTTCTAAAAACTCGAATATAGATTTATTAGTTGTTTGTTTAGCAGATGAGTGGAAAGATTTTTTTAATAATTACGTTAATGTATTGCAAATATCTAAACCTATTGTTTTTTCTACTCCTGGCTCTACTAGACAACATACGATTTATAATGCTTTAAAAGTATTAGAAAGTATGGATTGTAAAAAGGATGATGTTGTAATTATACATGATGCAGCTCGTCCATTAGTGACAGATGTAATTATAAATGATTGTATAGAAGGATGTAAAATGAATGATGGGATTTTGCCCGTAATTCCAGTAAAAGATACGATTTACGAGAGTGAAGATAGTATAAATATTACGAATTTACTTAATCGTAATAAACTATTTGCAGGACAGTCTCCTGAGAGTTTTAAGTTTGGTAAGTATTTAGCTGCTCATTATATGATGAATGATGATGAGATATCTAAAATAAGCGGAAGTACTGAAATAGCTTATAAGTGTGGTCTTAAGATATCATTAATAAGAGGAGATGAAATGAATTTTAAAATTACTACTTTAGATGATTTGTATAATTTTGAAAACATTATAAATAATGAAGGCTAATGTGCTTTTTGCAATAGGTGATTTGCGCTATATTGATGTAGATAAGCCTATCTTAAAAAAAAACGAAGTGTTAGTTAATGTAAAAGCTGCAGGTATTTGTGGTTCTGATGTGCCTCGCGTATTTACTACAGGTACTTACCAATTTCCCACTATTATAGGACATGAGTTTGCAGGTGAGATAGTAGATACATTTTCAAGTAAGGATAAAAAATTAATTAGAAAACGTGTTTCAGTTTTTCCTTTGCTGCCATGTATGGAATGTGATAATTGTAAACGTGCTGATTATGAAACTTGTGATCATTATAGCTATTTAGGATCACGTTGCAATGGAGGATTTGCTGAATATGTTGCGGTTCCAATGTGGAATTTGAGTTTTTTGCCTGATTCTATTAATATTGAAGATGCTGCAATGTTAGAACCGGCTTCTGTTGCTTTCCATGCATTAAGGCGTTCTGGTTTTAAGATAGGTGATAGTATAGCTATTGTTGGTCCGGGGACTATAGGTATGATTATGTCTCAATTAGCATATTTGGCTGGCGCAGAAAAAGTCTTTTTGATTGGGAGGAGTCAGACTAAACTTGATTTTGCAAAAAATATAGGCATTACAGAATATGTTTGTAATTCGGTGTCGGATGATGTGTTGCAATGGATTAGTAAAAATACGAATGGAAAAGGAGTTGATGTTGCTATTGAAGGAACTGGAGCAGAACAATCAATGGATATATGCATCAACATTGTCCGTACATTTGGAACAGTACTTGTGTTAGGTAATCCAATAACGGATATGAATATAAAAAAGAATAGTTATTGGAAATTACTACGTAAACAATTAACATTAATTGGTACATGGAATTCTAATTTTGGTACGTCTAAAACGGATTGGTTACCGGTAATTTCTCTATTGCAAAAAAAACGGTTGAAACTTAACTCTTTAATTACTCATCGTTTCCCTTTAGTTGATCTTATTAAGGGATTAGAAATAATGAAGACTGGTAGTGAATATTTTAATAAGATCATGATAATAAATGATTAAGCTATGAAGGAACGAAAATTATCAGCATCATTGATGTGTGCGAATTTAGTTAACTTAGAAAAAGACATTCGTATATTAGAAGACTTGAATGTTGATTATCTACATATTGATTTAATGGATAGTAGTTTCGTTCCGAATTTAACTTTTGGACCAGATACTGTAAATGCAATTCGTGAGATTTCAAATCTGCCACTTGATATTCATTTGTTAATGAATTATCCTCATGTTATTATTCGATCTTTGAATCTTCATGAAAATGATATAGTTACGATACATAGTGAATGCCGTGAGAGTATTATGGAAAATGTTGCTTTTGTAAAGCAAAAAGGTGCTAAATTTGGGCTTGCTTTAAATCCTGATACAACAATAGAAGAAGTTAAAAAATATTTATATTATACTGATGTTATTTTATTAATGATGATTGTGCCAGGGTTTGCAGGTAGTACTATGATACATGGAATGATGGAAAAGGTTGCTGAAACCAATAAGTATTTATTAGATCATAATTACAATAATATAGAAATAAGTGTGGACGGTAGTGTTAGCATTGAGAAAGCTATAAAGATGAGAAGAATGGGAGCCTCTATATTCATAGGAGGAACATCTGCTATATTTAAAAAAGATAAGCCTCTTAATGTTACTATTAAAGAATTCTATACTTTTGTTAAATAAGAGATTCATGTGAACTATATTTTGATAATAAAACAACAAACTAGTTATGTTACGTTATTTTTACAATAAATATGCTTCAGAAAAAACAAAGAATAGAGTTTCTATTGTGAGAGCATGGATAAGAAGATTACTAACTGATCGTTTTGTGATTAATAATCAACAGAAAAGAAATAATCTTTTACAATTTCAGTTGAAAAATAAAGAACAAATACGTGTCGCTTTTTTTATATTCTCTGAAAGTGAATGGAAATATGGAGACTTATATAACTTATTAAAACAAAATAAGAGGTTTTTATTGTCGATAGTGATTTGTCCCGAATGTAAGAAAGAGCAAATATCATTAGTTGATGAAATGGAAAAGACTTCATCCTTTTTTCAAAAGGAAGGGTATAATGTTATTTCGACATATGACAAAAAAAATAATAGATGGATAGATGTTAAAAAAGAATTTAAACCAGATATTATATTTTGGGGTTTCCCATATCCAGAAATAACGAAAGAAATTTACCGTATAACAAATTATACTAATTCTTTGTCTTGTTATGTCCCCTATTTCTGGGGTACGACAGATGGAAGGTGGGTTTGGGATTTACTTTTTCATAATATGTTGTGGATACTTTTTTGTGAAACGCAGTTTCATAAAGAATTTTATAAAAAGAAGTCAAGGATGCATGGGAATAATGTTTATGTAAGTGGCTATCCTCCATTTGATTTTTTTTTGAAAAATCAGAATGAATTTAAATCTAACTTCAAATGGAAAGTTAATGACAGTCGCTTCCGTAAAGTGATTTGGGCTCCTCATCATATAATATCAGATGGGGGACAATCTACTTTTTTGCGTTATTTTGATGTTATGTTGGAAGTCGCAACGATATATAAAGATAAAATACAATTTGTATTTAAACCTCATCCGTTATTGAAATCTAAGTTATATAATTTGAAAAATTGGGGAAAAGAAAGAACTGATAATTATTATTATTGCTGGGATTCATTGCCTAACACAATGTTATGGGAGGGGGAATATTCAAGTTTATTTAGAGAATCTGATGCATTGTTACATGATTGTGGGTCATTTATGGTTGAATATTTGTTTACTTTAAGGCCTGTATTGTATTTTGCAAGTGAGAATCGATTAAAAACATTAAATGAATTGGCGGTAGAAGCTTATAATTTGCATTATATTGGGAATAGTAAGGATGATATATATAATTTTATAGAACTTGTTGTTCTTAATGGAGAGGATCGCTTGTATCCTCTAAGGAAAGATTTTTGTAAAAAAATATTGCCGCCAAATGAACTAACTGCAGCAGAAAATATTTATAAAAAAATAATTTCTTATATATAATTGATGGAACCAAATTTTGTTAGTTTAATAGATTTACCTGCAATTAGAGATAAGCGTGGAAATTTATCTTTTATAGAAGAGAGGAATCATCTTCCGTTTGCTATTAAACGCGTTTATTGGATATATGATGTTCCAGGTGGCGAAATTCGTGGTGGACATGCGTATAAGCAAAATGAAGAGTTTATTATTGCTTTGTCTGGAAGTTTTGATGTTGTGATTTCAGATGGTGAACAATCTAAAGTTTATCATTTGAATCGTTCCTATAAAGGAGTTTATATACCTAAAATGTATTGGCGAGAGTTGGAAAACTTTTCAACAAATTCAGTGGCTTTTATTGCATCATCAACACTATATGATGAAGCTGATTATATTCGGGATTATGATGAATATAAAAGAATGGTAGAATGAAAAGGACATCGGTTTTTGATTGTACACTTGTTACATTAGATAAACATCATCATGATAATGGAAATTTATCGGTAGTTGAAGGAAATGCTACACTTCCTTTCTCAATACGTCGTGTTTATTATTTGTATGATGTTCCTGGAGGTGAATCCAGAGGGGGGCATGCACACAAAGAACTTTATCAATTGATTGTTGCCGTTAGTGGTAGTTTTGATGTAACATTAGATGATGGTTCTGTAAAAAGAACTTTTTCTTTGAATCGCTCTTATCAAGGACTTTTGGTTGTTCCGGGGATTTGGCGTGAGTTAAATAATTTTTCATCTGGATCGGTTTGCTTGGTTTTGGCTTCGTTACCTTATGATGAGAATGACTATATAAGGGATTATAATAATTTTATTTTGTATAAAAATGATACATCCAACTTCTGATGTTAGATGCTCTTGTGTACCTCCAAATACTAATATTTGGCAGTATTGTGTTGTTTTGCCAAAGGCTATAATTGGCAATAATTGTAATATTTGCGCGCATGTGTTTATCGAAAATGATGTGGTAATTGGAGATAATGTTACGATTAAAAATGGTGTGCAAATTTGGGATGGTGTACATATTGAAGATAATGTTTTTATAGGTCCAAATGTTACTTTTACTAATGATTTTATTCCACGTTCAAAGATTTTCCCTGATTCTTTTTTAAGAACCATCGTGAGATGTGGAGCATCAATAGGAGCTAACGCTACTATTATTGGTGGATGCATTATTGGTGAGAATGCATTAGTTGGAGCGGGTAGTGTAGTCACATCTGATATTCCGGCTGGTACTGTTTGGTATGGTAATCCTGCAAAAATGAAGGGATATATAGATGAAGATAATAAAATTACACATATTGATGTTAATAAAGATAAAATAGGAGGGGGGGGGGTAAAACTTTATATTATAATTTACTATTATTTCCTCTTATATCTGCTGTTGAATGCAGTGTTGCATAGGAGGAAATAAAGATGTTTGAAGTCGTAAGATACAATGTAAGGTTAAAGGCTGCTTGGAATCAGTTTGTTTCTAATTCGAGAAATGGTACATTCCTTTTTTATCGGGATTATATGGATTATCATTCTGATCGTTTTGAGGATTATTCGTTGATGATATATCGTAAAGGAAATCTTTGCGCTCTGTATCCAGCTAATAAAGTTGATAATATATTATATTCTCATCAAGGACTAACATATGGAGGATTATTGTTTTCATTCAAAATATCGGCAGAAGATGTTCTTTTGATATTTCAATATATAAATAGCTTTTTGAAAGATCAAGGAATAGTAAAGGTTATTTATAAAGCGATGCCTTGGATTTATCATATTTGCCCAGCAGAAGAAGATTTGTATGCATTGTTTAGACTGCGAGCAAAATTAATAGGACGTAATTTATCTTCAACAATTTGCCGTTCACATGTATTGAAGTTTACCGAATCTCGTAAAAGTGGTTTAAGAAAAGCAATCAAAAATAATATAATAGTAAAGGAATCTGATGATTTTGATTCTTTTTGGCATATATTATCAGATAACTTGAATCAGAAATATAGTACTTCTCCTGTACATAGTATTGATGAAATAAAATTGTTACATGAGCGATTTCCTGATGAGATCAAATTGTTTGTGGCATTATTAGGACAAAATATAATTGCAGGGACTGTTATTTATGTTACAAGGCAAGTTATTCACACTCAGTATATTTCTGCAAATCCGATAGGAAAAGAACTTGGAGCACTTGATTTATTGTTTGATCATTTGATTAATCATGAATTTCAGTCTTATCCGTATTTTGATTTTGGTCAGTCTACAGAAAATAATGGATCTTTTTTGAATCAGTCTCTTATTTTCCAGAAAGAAGGTTTTGGAGGAAGAGGTGTCGTTTATGATATTTACGAATATGATTTATAGATGGAGCGAGATATAGAAAAGTACATACAGGATTATAGGTCTTCTGATTTTGAAAAAGTGATGGTTCATTATAGAAGAAAGCAAGTTTTACAATCTATTAATAAATATCCTCATTGTCGGATTTTAGAGATCGGTTGTGGTGAACAACCCTTGTTTACTGATATTGCGGATTTTGAGGAATATGTTATAGTAGAACCTGCCTCTTCTTTTTGTGAAAATGCATTTGCCGTTGCTAACGGCAAATCTTGTATAACTGTTATACAAGATTTTTTTGAAAATAGGGTCGAGGATTTATTGAATAGGCAATTTGATTTTATAATAGTAAGTGCATTATTACATGAAGTTGTAGATCCTAAAAGTTTGTTAGATGGCATATATAAGTGCTGTACTGATGAAACAGTAGTTCACATAAATGTGCCAAATAATCAATCTTTTCATATGTTGTTGGCTTATGAATCTGGTATCATACCAAGAGTTGGAGAACTTAGTGATCGCGCAAAGACTTTACAGCAACATACAAGTTTTGATTTGGAGTTATTAAAGAATTATGTAACTGCTAACCAGTTTGAAATATTGGATGAAGGTTCATATTTTATTAAATTGTTTAATCATGGAAAGATGCAACAACTGGTTGATGTTGGGATTTTAGATTCATCTATTTTAGATGGATTGGATCATCTGATAAAATATATGCCGGGTTTAGGAGCTGAGATATTTATTAATGCAAAAAAGAAGTAGCGATGGTGAAATTCTTGGAGTTAAAAAAAATAACAGATAAATATTCGAGTGAAATCCATGAAGCTGTTGCAAAAGTAATAGACTCTGGGTGGTATTTGCAAGGAGAAGCTGTTGCTTCCTTTGAAACGAATTATTCTCGATATATCGGAACTGATTATTGCATAGGTGTAGGTAATGGCTTGGATGCTTTAATTTGGATTTTTAGGGCATACATCGAATTAGGGGTTATGAAGAAGGAAGATGAGATTATTGTCCCAGCGAATACTTTTATCGCTACTATATTAGCGATTACAGAAAATGGATTAGTTCCTGTGCTAGTAGAACCTTCTATAACTACATATCAGATTGATGAAAATCGGATTGAAGCAGCTATAACAGAGAAGACTCGTGCTATCATGGTTGTTCATTTGTATGGACAATGTGCTTATACGGAAGGAATTCGTGTATTATGCGATAAATATCAATTGAAATTGATAGAAGATAATGCACAAGCTCATGGGTGTAAATTTGGAAATAAGCGAACAGGTTCTTTAGGTGATGCTGCTGGTCATAGTTTTTATCCTGGTAAAAACTTGGGGGCGTTAGGTGATGCTGGTGCTGTTACAACAAATGATCAGAAATTGGCAGAAACAATACGTTCATTGGCTAATTATGGATCTTCTCAAAAATATGTATTTCAATTTACAGGTAGGAATAGTCGTTTGGATGAAATACAAGCTGCTGTATTGGATGTGAAACTGAAACATTTGGAGGATGATATTCGTTTACGAAAAGAAGTAGCTCGATATTATGTTGAACAAATTGTTAATCCATTAATAACTACGCCTTGTGTAGTTGATTGGGATGCACATGTTTTTCATATTTTCCCTGTTAGATGTTCACGTAGGAATGAATTGCAAGCCTATTTAGAGGAAAATGGTATACAGACGACTATTCATTATCCAATCCCTCCTCATAAACAGAAATGTTATAAGGAGTGGAATAATTTGTCTTTACCGATTACAGAGCAAATCCATCGAGAAGAACTAAGTTTGCCTATGAGTCCTTGTTTAAGTAAGGAAGAAGTTTCTTATACAGTTGAAAAATTGAATCAATTTTCATGAATGCTGCTATTCGTATATCAGTCTATATTGTTTCTTACAATCAGGAGAAATATATAAGGCAAGCTATAGAATCTGTTTTGAATCAGTCTATATTACCATTTGAACTTTGTATTTTTGATGATCATTCTACAGATAAAACTTGGAGTATCATTCAAGAGTTTGCAGAAAGATATCCATCTATTATAAAGGCTCATCGCCATGAGAGAAATCAAGGTATTTTTAAAAATTTCAATTATGCAGAAAATCATCTTCAGGGAAATGTCATAACGGCTGTTGCAGGAGATGATTATATAATGCCGGGGTATTTTGAAGAGGTTATTAACTGTATAGAAAGAAATAGCCTGAATCCAGATACGGATAGTTTTATTATTATACCTAATATTATTAATCTGATTGGTGGTATAGAAACACGTTATGATAATACCCGTTTTAAAAATGGGAATATATTGTCGCTTAGAATAAGGGGGGTGATCGATGATCGTTATGGCGTAGTCAGCCGTGCCTTGTTTGACAAGACAGCACCTTATATTGAAGATATAGGCGTGCATGCCGATTTTGTTTGGGGAGTGGATCGTTATCTTCAAACAGAGAAAGTGTTGTTTTTAGGTGGATATTATCCTGTTTATCGCATGGGTGTCGGTATTGTCAGTCGCACAAAAGAGGTAGATTTTGCAAAATCAATGATAAAGGCAGTCGATATTATCATCGGTCGTTACGAAAAGGACTTAAAGGTTAAAGATCTTCGTTTTTTGAAGTATTTGCAGGTGAAAAGCAATTATCAAGTTAATAAATCTGTGCGTACCTACTTTTGCCTATGTTGGAATACTTTTTTGAATATTGGTAATTTGGGTAGTTTGAAGAAACATTTAAAATCCTTTTTGTTTTTGCTCCTACCTTATAAATTGAAAGTGTTTTTGGTTAAGTGGAAATTTTTTGAATCGTTGTCGAAATAGATTGTGGAAGAAATATTATCTTTACTATAATTAAGAAAATAGAAATATTATTATGAGTCGTTTGAAATATTTATACCTTAGACAGAGGTTTTATCCAAATTTGTCAAGTGTTTTTATCAATCCTTTTTATTTTACCCGTAGAAACTTGTTGAAACGTTTGCTTAAGATCGCACCTTCTCTTTCAGGACGTCTTTTAGATTTTGGGTGTGGATCCAAACCCTATAGATCATTGTTTACAGAAGTTTCCGAGTATATCGGTGTAGATATCGAAAATGAAGGGCATAATCATGGTACTGAAGATGTGGATTTTTATTATGATGGAATGACCTTGCCTTTTGAAAAAGAAATGTTTGATTCGATTTTATGCAGTGAAGTTTTGGAACATGTTCCAGATATTGATACTACATTAAACGAGTTAAATCGGGTTTTAGTTTTGGGAGGGAAGCTATTGATAACTGTCCCTTTTGTTTGGCCAGAACATGAGTTGCCTTTTGATTTTAGGCGATTTACAGTGAATGGATTGTCACAAATTGTAAAAGATCATGGCTTTGAAATTCAAACAGTGAATACTTCCGGGACATTCATTGAAGTTATTATGCAAATGTGGATAATGTATTTGCATAATGGATTATATACGCAGAACCGTTATCTGAATATTTTGATAAATACAATTTTTATATTCCCTTTTACATTATCGGGTATTATCCTTTCTGCGATATTTCCTAATATAAAGGGACTATATCTTAATGTTACTTTATTGGCAGAAAAGAAAGTCTGTGTTTGATTTTGTTTTAAGGATATGAAGGTCCCTCAGAATGTGTAGGTACTGTCATCTTCCTGATAATCTTGTCGGGTTAGCCCAAATCATCAAGTATGTAAATCCGAATTACAAAATTGTCCAAATGCGGCATAAGCTTTTTGCTGCTGTTGTATAATGAAAGAAAACCAAACCACCGAATTTAAAGAATCCTGGCATGACGAATATGTCCGTTACGTTTCTGCTTTCTGCAATACGGATGGGGGAACGTTGTATATCGGCATTGATGATGAGGGTAGAGTCGTAGGAGTAAAGCAGACCGGGAAATTAATAGAGAAACTCCCGAATTTCATTGTCTAAAGATAGGAATCATGCCTGTTGTCCGATTGTGTGAAGCGGAAGGGAAGGAGTATATTGCAATCGAACTTCAACCGTCAGCTATGCCTATATCGGTTCATGGAGGGTACTATATGCGGAGCGGGAGTGTCACGTCTGAGTTGCAAGGGAACCAGTTGAATATGTTCCTTTCGGCTAAGATGGGATTGGCTTGGGAGAGTGTAGTGGAAGAGGGCTTTACTGCGGATGAAATCGATTTGGAAACGGTGGAACGGTTTAAGTTTTTGGCAAAAGACCGTGTATCTTCAATTGAAAGAGAAATCGATACGGCAGTTTTGATGGAACGGCTGAATTTGCTTGTTGGCGGTCGTTTTAAAAGGGCGGCTATCGTCCTGTTTGGTAAGAATGTGCAAAAATATGTTTTGCAAGCCCGTATTAAAATCGGGAGTATGAAGGTATTCACCGGAGGGAGAAACTGGTTTATCCGTATGAGGCGTTGCGTGAAGCATTGTTGAATGCGATTATCTATATAAATTGATTGCGGATGTCTTTTATAAAGCCGGCTTTATTGAAAGTTGGGGACGGGGAACGCAACGAATTATAGATAAATGTGTGGCAGAGGGTTTGCCGGCTCCTGTTTATGAATATAAAATGGTTTTTTTATATTTGAACTTCTCAAATGAGTGGATAAATGAGTTTACGGAAATGGAGCAGAAAATATATGACTTGATTCGCTTGGAACCTCAAGTTCGTCAATCGGATTTGGCCGTCCGTTTAAATTTGACGGAACAATATGTCCGTAAGATAATAAAACGATTGAAAGATATAGGTTTTATTGAAAGATTCAGAGCGCGTAAGAATGGATATTGGATTGTAAAGCCTGGAGAATGAAAATTGTTATCTAAAACACATCTGAAGAGAAGTTATTATTATTTGCTGCGGCCAAGTTGTTGGATCGGAGGAAAAATTATTATCTTAGTGCTGTCAATAATTAAGAAGATATGGCTATGAAACCTAATATTGTACATCCTGTTCCTGCATTGTTGTCAAGTGCCGGTGAAATGACTTCCTTTTGTTATGGCAACCAAGTCATTCGTTTTCGTACGTCTCCAAAATTGGAACGATATATTTCTGTGAAAGAATGGGAGCATGGATATATTGTGGTGACAGCGAAATATCATGGAATAGGAGAAATTGAAGATTATATCGATCTGATACCGATACTTCGCAATTTGTATATAGATGAAGAGTCGTTTTTGAATCCTATAAAATCAGTGGAGGTTAGTTATGATAAGAATCAGTGACATCGTGCGAAGTGCTTTTATGGTCGTAGGGGGATTATAAAAATTGAAATTAGGAAATTATGGGAAAATTGGCGTTGATATTGTGTTTTATATTATCTGTTTTTCCTGCAGATGCGAACGAGAACAGAAAACATATTCATGTGGTTCGTAAAGGCAGTAAGAAATCTCATAGAGGTAATACTGTTGCAAAAATATGGATAGAGAAAAATGGATTGAAAAATATTGAAGTGGCTTGGTCTGAATTGTCGGCAGGTGAAGAGGCCATGATAGTACAAGCTATTGATAAATATTGGAATGATTTGAATAGTCGTATAGATAAAGTTTTTGCGGGAAAGAAAATCCGTATAATGAAAATAAAATAATGGAGGAGTGGATATGTGTAAATTCAAGGATACAAAATTGGGAATCAAGAAGCTTGATTTTGGTTTGAAGAGAGGTGCAATGGCAGTGTTTCTTACGGATGGGCGTGAGGTGATTGTGCCTGTAGCCATGTTCCCTGAGATAAAGCGTCTTAGTGTGGAACAACGTAAGGATTATATGATTATGGATGACCAATATTTTACATTTGAGGCGATTAGTAAGATTTTCTCGATAAAGGATATATTGCATTGTTGATTATTTAGTACTGCGAATATTAAAGTATGAAAATCATCATTTTGAACACATCCGAACGTACCGGAGGTGCGGCTGTTGCTGCCGGACGTTTAGGCAAGGCTTTAAAACAAGCCGGAATACAGGTCGATAAGCTTGTACGTGATGATACTTGGTTGAACCGTTTCCGATTCTATTGGGAGCGGTTGATTATTTTTTTATGTAACCATTTAAACCGTAAGAATCTGTTTGCGGTTTCCATCGCCAATACCGGAACGGATCTGTCCGGGAATCCTTCGGTAAAAGAAGCTGATATTATCCATCTTCATTGGATTAATCAGGGATTTCTTTCTGTGTCCGATTTGGGGAAATTGGTAGATTCTGGTAAACCAATCGTTTGGACGCTTCACGATCTTTGGCCTGCAACAGCTATATGTCATTATCCTGATGAGTGTGAGAAATATCGATCTAAATGTAGTCAGTGTGCATTACAAGTGGCTAATCCTTTTTTTGATTTGGCAAACTGGACATATAATAGAAAAAAGCAGATAGGGTTGAGTAAGATTCATTTTGTCGGATGTAGCAAATGGATTACGGAGATGGCTCAAAAAAGTTCTTTATTGGAGGGGGCTTCGTTTACATCGATACCAAATCCGATAGATACTTCTGTTTTTAAACCGTTAGTAAAGAATGATTCAAGAGAACGATTTCAACTGCCTAAAGATAAGTTATTACTCTTATTTGCTGCAGCCAGGTTGTCGGATAGGAGGAAAGGTGCTGCTTATTTAATAGAGGCTTGTTCTATTTTAAAACAATACTATACGGATAAAATAGAAATCGTTTTAATGGGGAATGGATCAGAAGAACTGTGTCAGGCGTTGCCTTTTAAGGTAAATTCTTTGGGGTATATTTCAGATACATCAACAATGGTTGCAGCTTATTCTTGTGCAGACTTGTTTGTTATTCCTTCATTGGAAGATAATCTTCCCAATACGATTATGGAATCGATGGCATGTGGAACTCCTTGTGTCGGATTTGAAATTGGCGGTATCCCGGAGATGATCAACCATCGTGTGAATGGGTATGTCGCCAACTATAAGGATTCCAATGACCTTGCCAACGGTATCCAATGGATTTTGGAGCATGAAGATCGGCAGGCTCTTTCGGATGCTTGTGTGAAGAAGGTACAGGAGAATTATACGGAAGAGGAGGTTGCTAAACAATATATCCAATTATACAAAAAGTTATTAGGCCATAAAGGGAAGGTAGAATTGTTATGAGTGAGTTATTGAGAGGAGTAATTTTATTGCTTCGTCCAAAACAATGGGTGAAAAATGGGTTTGTTTTGTTGCCTCTGTTTTTTGGGCATAAGCTGATGGAATATGATCTGTTAGTAAATTCGATTATTGCGTTATTGCTATTTTCTTGTATGTCAAGTGCGATATATTGCTTTAATGATATAGAAGATTTAGAATTTGATAAGGTGCATCCGAAGAAATGTAATCGTCCTTTGGCGAGTGGAGTGATATCTTTGAAATTAGGATGGTTTCTTTTTTTGCTTTTAGCTTTATTTTCCTGTATATCAGCATGCGTTATAAATCAAGGGTTGTTTTTGATATTAGCAATATATTTGATATTGAATTTGTTTTATACATTAAAATTAAAGCAATTTGCGATTATAGATGTATTTATCATAGCTGTAGGTTTTGTTCTTCGTGTGTATGCTGGTAGTGTTGTCACAAATATAGCTTTATCAGAGTGGATTATCTTGATGACTTTTCTATTGGCATTATTTTTAGGTTTTGCAAAACGAAGGGATGATGTTATTATTTTTGAGAAAACTCATATACAATCTCGTAAGAACACGTCTCTGTACAATAAGGACTTTTTAAATTCTGTATTATCTATTGTAACAGCAGTAATAATTGTCGCTTATATGATGTATTGTATGTCTGATGGAGTGATTAATCAAATGGGAAGTCGGAAAGTGTATTTTACATCAGCTTTTGTTATTTTGGGCTTGTTTCGTTATTTGCAGCAGACATTTATTAATGAACAAACGGGATCGCCTACACAAGTTTTGTATTCGGATCATTTTTTACAATTAATACTTATAGGTTGGATATTAACATTTACTTTGATTATTTATGTCTAAAATAAAGTCTATTGCATTGTGTTTATGGAAGGCTTTTATTAGTATAATAAGAGCTACCTTACCACAAAATAGAAATGAAAAAAAGGTTTTTGTATTTTCTTTTGTATTTTATTTGTTTTTGGGATGCTTTTGGTTGTTTCATGTTAATCAGGATGGCGGATTCACTTTATTAGGCTATGATACATACGAATATACAATAGGAGAATTTTTGATTCCTTATAAAGTCTTGTTTTTTAAATTAAGACATCCGTTAATGGCTTTTTGGCTATTTCCGATATCGGTAATTGCTTATTTACCTGAATGGTTGTTAGGGGTGGCTTCGGTTCTGCCTGTATTTACTGTTGCTGCTAATCTGGCGATGGCCTTGTCTACGTCATTGGTCTGGCGTATTTGTAGATTGATTAATCCTTCTTCGTGTTATGGAAATTTGATTTGTACAGGTGTTTATTTTTCTTTTGCTCAGATAATTATCATTTCTTTTGCTGTAGAATCTTTTCCTTTCTCTTCCTTGGCTCTATTATCTTATATTTCTTATGATTGTTTTCACCATAAAAAAACAGATATATATTCGGATAATTTATTTTTTGCGATTATTTCCGGTATTACGATTACAAATGGTTTGAAGTTTGTGTTGGCGCAATTCTTATGGAAAGGAAGGTGTCTTGATTTTGTGAAAAAGATGATTAAGAGTTCTTTTTTGTTCCTTTTTTTAATCGGTATAGCCATTTTTGTAGCAGTTGTACGTTGGGAATTTTTGATTCGTCCTGTTTCTCCCGATGTTCCTTTGATTAGTTTATTATTGGGGGATTCTATGAATTATGTGATACATTATGATTTCTTTCAATGGCTGAAAGTAGTAGGATATAACTTTTTTGTTTCTCCTATATTGTTGTGTGTCGATGCCATTAATTTTGAGGGATTTGACTTTTCAAAAAAGGTTTTGAGAAATTTGTCTATTTGGATTATACCTTTGTCTCTTTTTTATGGTAGCCTTTTGTTATCGTTATGGATAAATCGTAAAAAACAATTGGTTCATGTTTTTCTCTGCTTTTTAGTAGTAGATATGCTAATTCATTTGATTTTAGGTTATGGGCTGAATGAAGGACATATTTTCTCTGCTCATTGGTTGTTTATGTTTCCTATTTTGTTAGCTATGCTGTCAAATTTATTTAGGAGTGCTATTGTCAAAAATATATACTATTTATGTTTGTTCCTTTTTAGTGGAATATTGTTTATCCATAATATGTCATATATTGTAACAGGAATTATAAATATGAATTAATATGAAATGGATATTGAGTTTCTTGCCGATTCTGTTTTTAGGATGTATTAGAAATCAATTGAATGAATATGAAGTTCGGAAAGATTGTTCAGAATCGGAATATTTGTCAGAGATAAAACATTTACAGTCCGTTTTTTTTGAGGAGGATTTGTCTGCTCCTCGTTTTTTTCTATTTGGAATGGGACGGAATGATAAGTTTATTTATAAAAACGGACATTTGTATGATTTGAATGGAGCTATTCTCTATTCTTGGAATATTTTAAGTGAAGATATTCGTCCGAGTAAGTACGAGGTTTGTTTATATTTGGATGGTGGGAAGGATTCTCTCCTTTTAAAAGAGGATCAATTGGGAATATGGATGATACAGGATTCTATAAAATCTCGTATAGGAAGTGATAGTGTAGATCAGGAAATAATCAATTTACCGGATTTTAAAGGGTATCGTTACCCTGAAGTTCTTAAAGTTTTGTTGCATGAGGTTCTCTTTAATGTGAAAGGTGGAGTACCGTATCCCAATGTATTAGTTTATCGTACTCCTTGGTATAGGGATGCTTTTGTTATAGCGATGTGTCTACGTGCAACGAATAACGAGAAATTGATTTTGCCATGGATAAAAAGTTTGGAAGATGTTTATGATTGTAATGTCAAAGAGAAAGAAGCTGATAATTTGGGACAATTATTATACTTGATTTCCTTGTGTCCTAAGGATGAGCGCAATGAAGATTTAATACAAAAGGTGCTTCATGAAGCATCAGGTATTTCAGTTAAGAATGCAACTGAAATACCTGATCAATATATTCAAGGATATACGGATGGGGCCATATTGCCAGTTTATCAGACCTTATTGTTGAAGTATGGAATGGATAATTTGGCAATAAAGGATGATTATCACATTTCTCTATCGGCAGATTATTATACCGACCTATTATGGATGTATAAAGAGAAAGATGTTAGCTTCGTCAAATATGTCGTAAAGAGTATCTATAAGAAAGCTATAAAACGAGATTTTTCATATCCTTATTTAGATTGGGCTAAAGCGCATTATCATTATTCTGTGTTTGCTCCGGTCAGTACTCAGGCTTACCCTCTTTCATGGGAGTATGGTGGTAATAATGCAGATTTGGAGAAAATGCTTGTAATAGACAAAGCTGCTATGAGAAAAAATGTTCTTTATCCACATGCTTGGCATGCGGCTGAGATGTTTCTTTATTTGTTGGAATTTAAAGATACTATATAGCTACTTTTTTTCGGAAAGAAGGATTGAAGCCAAAAGTGAATAGTAGATAAAAAATCGATAACAACAAGGAGAGGCTGAATGTATCAAAATAATTACGACTGCCTCTTAAAAAGACTGGTGAAAATAGCTAATTATCTTTTACCTACTGATATAATCAGTCAGTCGTTCAGCTTGTAATTTTGTTATCTTTGCAAATGAAATCTTCTTTTTAAGTGTTTCAAAACCAAACTCATCGATAAACTTACCAATTGAAACAGTCAAAAACATGGAAGGCAAAGAAAACACATCTTCCATCACATCATAAAGTTTAATTGTACACATAGTATCCTCTTTTTATTTAGTTAAAAATCAAACTCGTCTAAAATTTCTTCTTCCTCCAAATCTCCTAAATATAATTCGAAATATATCAACGTCCCATTAAAATCAAAATTATCAATTTTAACTTCATGCTTTTTTAATAAACGAGCTTTATTACAAATTATTCTTATCGCATCAGCACACGATAATATATTATCCAGGCCTTTTCCTCTATTATGAACCTTAGATTCAACTGTAAAATCAACTTCGATAGACTTTTTCAAAGCATCGCTATCTGATGTTATGGTCGGATCGAAATTTCTGACAGATTTCGATATACTTTTCCCAAAATCACAAATAGCTACATGCAGGACTTGTTTGATATCCATGTAATCCCTTTACATTACGGTTGTTTTTCAGGAGGGAGAGAAGGATAAGGACGCCCCAATCGATACTTTTGCCTTTTAACTGGAACAAGACGTAACGTATGTTGTTTACCTAAATATGTTTTCAAACATATCACTTTCTAAATAATAACGGTATTAAAAATAGGATATACGGTTATAAGTGCGTTACTTTGCCATGTTTTCCAATGAAAATCATCATAAGGGAAGACTGGTGTCGGTTTGTCGATACAAATCCAAATTTTTTGGTGTTCTTGTTACGATAAACACGAACATGGCAAAGCTTTAATTATGAAAAAAGGTGAGAAATGGGAGTGTCACTTGTTGCAGGCGACACTCCCTTGCCGCTTTATATAAAGAGACTCCAAGATAGTACAAACTTCCCGTTAACTGGCCATGTTTTCCATTGTGATTTTTTTGTCTTTTGCTCCCTTGTCGGTATAGGGTTCGGGAGTAATAGGAAGTGTCCGGCTGACCAGCCGCGGATGATTCTGGAGATATATTCCGGAATATAGGTGAATGTGAAGCCGTTTTCGTCTTCAACCAAAAGGCCGGCCAAAAGGGTATAGGCGTCGTAATGCTTAAAACGATTTATCTCTCTGTCTTTCATGTGAAGACCGAATATCTTTGTTATCTTTGCTCGCAAAACAAAAATCCCGCCTCTCACGTGTGACGGTGCGGTTGGGGAGGAATTACTCGCGGAAAATGGATTGTTAAGTTAAATAGAACAGAGTCATAATTATATGCAGTTACAACCTACATTTTCAATTATAACGATTACCTATAACGCCGTGCGCCTGGTGGAGCAGACGTTGCTGAACGTGCTGAGCCAGTCCTATCCGAACATCGAGTATATCGTGATAGACGGAGGTTCGACGGACGGGACGGTGGATATCATTAAACGGTATGAATCAGGGCTGGCTTATTGGGTGAGTGAGCCGGACAAAGGGATATACGATGCCATGAACAAGGGACTTCAAAAGGCAACGGGTGATTATGTCTGGTTTATCAATGCCGGCGATTCTCTCTGTTCGTCCGATACGGTCCAGTCGGTCGTTTCCAAGCTGCAGAAGAGGAAGGCTTTGCCGGATATCATCTATGGGGAGACGAATATCGTGGACGAGGAAAGGCGGTCGTTGGGACTGCGCCGTCTCAGGGCTCCGCGGAAGCTTTCGTGGAAGAGTTTCAGGATGGGAATGTTGGTTTGCCACCAGTCGTTCGTACCGAAACGTGCGATTGCCCCGTTATATGATTTGCAGTATCGCTATTCGGCCGATTTCGACTGGTGTATCCGTTGCATGAAACAGTCTCGTTCGTTTTGCAATACGCATCTCACCCTGTCCGACTTTCTGGATGGCGGTACGAGCACGACGCAAAGAAAAGCATCCTTGCGAGAGAGATATGCGATTATGTGCAAATATTATGGTACTTTTGTTACGGTTTTGCTCCATGGGTGGTTCGCTGTCCGTTTTTATGCGGCGAAATGCTTGAAGGGGCGGGTTTGATAGTATGAATTTTAATGAGACATATATGAAGGATTTGCTAAAGCAGTGGGGGAAACATGTTGTTGCCCTGATCTTGTTTTTGGGACTGGTGATGGTTTATTTTTCACCGGCGGTGTTTGATGGGAAAGTAATCATGCAGGGTGATAATATCAAGGCGACCGGAATGGGATCAAGCCAGATGGAGCAATATGCCAAGACGGCACAGCCAGGTGAGTTCAGTGAATGGTCGGATGCAATGTTCGGAGGGATGCCTTATGTTTCGGGATATGGCCGGCCTGCTCCGAGTATGCCTTCTTATACGATTGTGGATGGATGGTTGAAAAAGGTCGGATACAGTGATGCGGCCATGGTTTTTGTCGGTTTGGTAAGTTTCTATCTGCTGATGTGCGTCATGGGAGTAAACTGGTGGCTCGCGATTGCCGGGGCGTTCGCTTTTGCATTCGCATCCTATAATATCATTATTATTGAGGCGGGGCATATCGTGAAGGCTTATGTGATCGGATATATGCCGGTAACATTGGCAGGGATGGCCTTGCTTTTCAGGCGCTCCTATCTGTGGGGAGCCGTCTTGTTCCTGTTAGGGGTAGCTTTGTCTCTGGCGAACGGACATATCCAGATCACTTATTATCTGGTATTGCTTTGTGTACTGATCTATTTAGGGTATGCGATTAAGAAGATCAGGGAGAAAGCATATGGCGAATGGCTGAAAACTTCCCTGATTATGCTGGCTTGTGTCGTATTGGCTGTATTGCCTAACGCGCAGGGAATGTATTCCAATTGGGATCTGGGACAACATTCCATCCGTGGAGCTTCGGAGCTGACGCCGAAACCGGATGCATCGGGGAAAGTGGAAAAGGCTTCTACCGGTTTGGATAAGGATTATGCTTTTCAATGGAGTTACGGTTGGAAAGAGTTGATGACCGTCTTGGTTCCGAATACCTATGGAGGTAGTTCCGGAGGTACGTTGGACAGTTCTTCCGAGTTATACAAGGAGTTGAAGAAAAACGGGGCCCAAGTGGGGAAAGAAGTACAAACCTATACCTATTGGGGAGATAAGGTATTCACTTCCGGGCCGGTCTATTTCGGGGCTTTGGTCTGCTTCCTGTTCGTCTTGGGAATGTTCGTGATCCGGAACCCGATGAAATGGTGGCTGTTAGCAGGATCGGTGTTCCTGACGTTCCTTGCGTTGGGACGTAATTTCGATTCTTTTAACGACTTGATGTTCCATTATCTGCCTTTGTACAATAAGTTCCGTACGGTCGAGATGGCGTTGGTGATACCGGGATTGGTATTTCCGATCGTCGCTATTTGGGGATTACGGGAAATTTTGGCTGAAAAAGTGGAGGAGGCTCGTTTGAAAAAAGGATTCCTTTGGGCTTTGGGGTTGACCGGAGGACTTTGTGTGATTCTTTGGCTGATGCCTTCCTTGCTGTTGGATTTCCGGTCTGCATACGATGCGCAGTTCCAAAACCAGGTTCCGGAGTGGTATTACACGGCTTTGTTGATGGACCGTGCTTCGCTGGCCTCGGCTGACGCGTTGCGTTCTTTGGTCTTTATCCTGTTGGGAGCCGGGTTGCTTGTCTGGTTCTGGAAAGCGAAAAATAAGAAGACTGCGGCGACTTTCGTAAGTGCAGGGGTGGCGGTACTTATTTTGATCGATCTTTGGACGGTGGACCGCCGTTATTTGAATGACGATAATTTCGTCAAGCAGCAACCGGCGGAGATGTATAAGGAAACGGTTGCCGACAAGGCGATTTTGCAGGATACGGGTTCGACTTTCCGTGTGTTGAACATCAATAATCCGTGGCAGGAAACGAATACTTCCTACTATCATCATTCTATCGGGGGGTATCATGCCGTCAAACTGCGCCGTTACCAGGAGCTGATCGACCATCGGCTGGACGGTGAGTTGCGTGGGATTATCGGTGCTTTGCAGAAGGCACAGACGGCCGAAGACGTGATGTCCGCATTAGCTGCCTGTCCTTCATTGAATATGTTGAATACCCGCTATATCATCTATAACCCGGAACAGCAGCCGTTGAAGAATCCGTATGCATTCGGGAATGCTTGGTTTGTGGATAAGCTGGACATGGTGGAGAATGCGGATGCCGAGATAGAAGCCTTGAATACGATCGATCCGCTGGAAACGGCGGTTGTGGACAAACGTTTCAGGAAAGAGCTGGAAGGATTTGTTCCGCAGAAAGATTCTACCGCAACGATCGTGTTGGAAGAATATCGCCCGAATCGTCTGACCTATAAGAGTAAAGCGGATAAAGAACAATTGGCTGTCTTTTCCGAAGTCTATTACCAGCCGGGTTGGAAGGCAACGGTCGACGGCAAGGAAGTGCCTCATTTCCGTACGGACTGGATTTTGCGCGGTATGCGTGTGCCGGCAGGCGAACATACGATTGTCTTCGAGTTCCGTCCGTCCGGTTATGTGACGGCTGCTTATGTCTCTTCCTATAGCTCGTTCCTGATCCTGTTATTATTGATTGCTGCGATTGGTTGGTCTGGATGGAAATATTGGGAAAAGAGTAAAGAATAATATCGTAGGGGAGTGTGTCAAAACTCCTTTATCACAATTTTTCAGGCACGGATTTCACGGATTTACACGGATAAATTTAATTTCTTTCCGTGTTTTCCGTGTAATCCGTGCCTGAATTATGTTAGTTTTATTTGTAGAACGTCTTCTGGAATGCAGAAAATTCTTCTTTCTTCAGAACCAATCGGTTCCAAGCTGCATCTAAAAAACCGCAACCGTATCCTAACAGCTGGATAAAGGAGGCGATAATCGACAGCAAGCCGATTTTAATGCTTTTATTCTGAATCGAAGAATCCACAAAGATCAGCAAACAGAAAAGTCCGAGCGGCAATAAGCTCCAAGCGCAGAAGAGGCTTCCGACCAGGAAAAAGAGTACTCCTAAAGTAAAGACTGCCGGCAATAGATGCACCAGTTTAAGTGAGTCCGGATATTTCTTGTACAGGTTGATGCGGGCGATGCCGGAGTTATAGACCTGGCGGAAGAACTTGCGCCAATCCGTACGTCTCTTATGATATACCCAGGCCGAGGGAAACAGACATACTTTGTAGCCGTTCTTGAACAGACGGATACTGAAATCGATGTCTTCCCCGAAGCGCATGGGGGAGAAGCCGCCTAACGCTTCGTATGTGCTTTTTCGGATCCCCATGTTGAAACTCCGGGGGTAGAACTTATCCATCTTCTTTTTCCCGCCACGAATGCCGCCTGTCGTAAAAAAGGAGGTCATGGAGTAGTTGATGGCCTTCTGCACGTCCGTAAAACTGTCAGAGGCCTTGTCTGGTCCTCCGAATGCGTCAGCCCCGGTTTCCTTCAGTTCCTTGTTTACAGATTGGATGTAGTCGGGAGGCAGGATACAATCCGAATCGAGAACGATCAGGTAATCGCCTTTGCTTTGCTTTGCCCCATAGTTGCGGGCATTGCCGGGACCACCGTTCGGAATATAAAAATAGGAAACATCCAACTTATCCTTGAAAGCTTCGATTACATGCTGGCAAGTTTCTTTCGAACCGTCTTCGACGATGACGACTTCGAAATTTGTTTCACTTTGCCGCGTGAGGCTGTCCAACAATTCCTCTACCTCGTTAGGACGGTTGTAGACTGGGATGATAAGGGATAAATGGGGTGTTGCCATATTTATTTTCCGATCAATAAGTTTTGTGCAAAAATACATATATCTTTGCATATAATGAATCAATGGTTGATATAGATGAAAAGTTTGACAATAAAAAATATAGGAGCGATAAAAGAGGCTTCGATGGAGTTGAAGAAGGTGAATGTGATCATGGGACCTCAAAGCTCCGGCAAGAGTACGATTTGTAAAATAGCTTCTTTCTGCAAGTGGATGGAGAAGAAATGCTGCTTGTCTCAGACTGTCGAACCTTTTTTGTCTTCCTCTTTTTTCAATGAGCGATTAATTGAATTTCATAAATTGATCGGATATGTGTCGGAAGACAGTTATATTCGATATGAAACAGATACGCTTGTGTTGACCTATGATTTTAAAGAGCCGCCCCGGCTTGAATGGAAAAACAGATGTGGATATCGACGTTCGAAGATCGCTTATATTCCGGGAGAAAGAAATATCGTTTCGGTCATAAACAACTGGTTCGAGGTTCGTTTTAAGAATACGAACATCCTTAGTTTCATGATAGATTGGGATGATTCTCGCAGGAATTACCGGAAAGATAATCCTCTTGATGTCATTAATTTGAATATGAAATATTATTTTGACGATGCGACCGGTCGGGATATTGTGGCAGTCAATGATGCCAAGTCGTTGGATTTGACAAATACTTCCAGCGGATTGCAATCCTTGATCCCGTTGTTGGTGCTGAGCCATTATTTAGTTACTCATTTGGGAGAGATAGATAAGCAAAGCAGTGTGGTGGATGAACAGTCGAAAAACAAAGTGATCCAAAATATATATGAAGAATATTTTGAATTGAAAGAGCTTGAATTACCCACAGAAGGAGGTACTAAAAATATTGTCATCAACACAGGAAATAAAGAACATACGGTTGAAGTAAAAGATAACACGATCATAGTTAAAACGGAGGCAAAAGAAATACGTTTGTTCGAATCTCAGGAAGAAAAGGAAAGATTTGAGTCTGTCATTAGCCAGATGTTCAAAACCCAATCGGCAAATCTTTATATCGAGGAGCCTGAATTGAATTTATTCCCATTAGCGCAGAGGGATTTACTCTATGAATTGGTCAAACTGATATCGATAAGGGAAAATGATTGCCTGACTCTTACGACTCATAGTCCTTATATTTTGTATGCATTGAATAATTGTATGATGGGACATTTAGTGAAAGACCGGATATCGGATGATATACGGAAGGAGATTGATTGCCGTGATTCATGGATTAGTCCTGAGCTGGTATCCGTGTGGGAAATAAAAGATGGGTATTTGAAAGGGGGGGATGGTGAGTTGAACGCTACAATTCAACAGGCTGACGGTTTGGTAGGTGACAATTATTTTGATAGTAACATGAAAGAGGTAATGGACGATTTTTACAAGATGTTGAATTATTACGAGGATGATAGCAACGAGGATTAAGGAGGAATTTCCTGAACATGAGATAAGGTATTTCAACCAAAAAAGCATATATGTTTCCGATTATTGTCTTCTTGGATTATGTTTTTGGAGTTGAAATATTGCGAGTTTAAAAATGCGGTAAAGAATTCTAATAAGGCAATAGATCAAGTTTTGAAGACATATCGTTACTATAAAGACAAAGGTGTGGTGGGGAACAAACATTTGGCTTATCTGCTGTTTTCATTGCCCAAACAGGATAATACGCCATTTAAGAATTTTAAATTGACGCAATCGGAATTGATACAACTAAGAAGAAACAATATAATCGTCAAAGGGGTTAATATGGCTAAAATTAAAGATCAGTATAGGTTGGATGTGTGAATCATTCTGCAAATCTCAATTGTTCCCGTACATACTTCTCCAACTCTTCCTGCTTGAAATCGAACCAGTTTTGCCGATATCGACTGTTGTCGATACGGATTTTGAAATGCTGGAAAGATTTGGGACGGGATATGGCATTCCATAGCTCCTCTTTGAAACGGTCTTTGTCTGGTATGCAGCATTGAATGAATTTTTCCATGATTAGGAATGATTCACGAGACTCTAATGGCTTAATGTGTATGTATTTCTTCCATTTGTTTACTTTTGCGAAAATTTCCTGGTTGAATTCTTCCGTATCTCCATAGATGTACGAGTTTCCTAATATGGATTCCAATTCCAATGTCTCCGGATTGATAAAACAAACCATGCCCATGTCGATCTCTTGGGCAATTTCGGTTATCAACTGATCCGGGATATTGTAGTTTTTGTTTGTCATATTTAAATGTCTTTCAAGTCGCAATTTATATCTTCTTTTTCTTCTGTGCAGAAAAAGCCCGCGTCCCAATTCTCGTCATCATCCAGTCCCAGCCACTCTCTTAATTCTTGGGCCTCTTCGCTGTCAGGCGTTGTCTGGAACACCTGTTTCATATGTGTGTAACCATATATGCCGCCGCAATCTTCCGGTGGGCAGGCCCCTTTACCGGAAATGCAATAAGCGTTTTTGAGCATTTCCTCGGAAATGGATTCCAATGTTATTTCATGTACCCAATCGTCGCCGAAGTCATAGATATATAAGAGCTTTTTTATATTTCCTGAAAATATAGCCGATAGTTTGGTTTTTGAGGCATCATATGTCCTAATATCGAACTCGAAATCATCTTCGGAAGGAATTGCAATACGGAATTTGCCCTGGTATTCTTTCTCTCTGAACTCAAACAAGTGGTAGTCGTACCAACCGAAAACAGTTTGTATCACTTGATGGAATTGCAGGAATGTGAAGTTTTCCGGAACGGAAACCTTGCGCCAAACCGGTGGTTTTGTTATCCCTTTGATCTTAATTTTGAATAGGTATGCCATATATAGTGAGATAATTAAGTACGCAAAGGTAATTCTTTTTGATCGTCCGCATGCTATTTTATCGGATAATCGTGTCGGAAATATGTTTTTCTTGGTTTAAAGTCCAGATGGGATACCGCTTTTGCCCTTCACCTGGAGGCTCTCGCTTCACCTTCCTGTTGATGGATCTCGGAAGCAGCAAGATGAAGTTGCGGATGAAGGCGGACCGGGAAGATGCAAGCATTCCTTTCGGTCCGGATGCCGACTCCTTTTCGAAAGGGACGGTATCCGGATCGTAATGCTATGGGTTACGAGGGCTAAGGCATAGCTTTGTACAAGCTAAAGCATTGGGTTATGCATGCCAAATAATAGCGTTCCTTTTTATTTTTTTGTTTCGTGATATTCTTCTTCCGTATTGACATTCCAAATCGCAGACTTGTCCGTATTCTTTCCAATGACACAGTTGACGGCTTCGATAGCAGTCAACATTGAATGGTCCATATTGTTATAACGATGTTGACCATTACGTCCGATACAATACAGGTTGTCAATCTTGGCAAGAAAGTTTATTACTTTGTCCAATTGATAATAACTGCCAAAATAAGATGGGTAAGCTTTTTTTACCTTAATCTCTACTGACTCACGAACGTCTTTACTATCGATAATGTCGATTTTTTCCAGTTCGCTGATCGCCATTTTTATAAAATCATCTTTTGGCATATTCCACATTTCATCGCCTTCCGTACAGAAATATTCCAAACCGATCCACATCTTATTTTCATAATCGGCAACCATATAAGGAGACCAGTTATTGAAAATCTGCAGGCGCCCGATCTTCACGTCTCTTTCTTGGATGTATATCCAAGTATCAGGGACACGTTCCTGATATGTTTTGATTTTTGTTTTGTTCTTTATTTTGAGTTTGTCGACCAATAATCCAACTGTAATGAAATCACGATAAGGTAATCCTTGGGCAATTTGTTTGATCTCTTCGGGAACATCAATTCCTGATAAAGCAGGGATCAGATCCTTTATTGGCATGGAAGAGAACAGATAATTACATGGAATCGTTTGTGTTTTACCTTCGTGTTCCACATCAACAGCGATGACTTGGTTGTTTTCTATTTGGATACGGGTCACTTTATTTTGTTTGAGAACCTCTCCTCCTTTCTCCTGTATCTCCGAAGCTACTGTTTCCCACAATTGGCCTGGTCCTAATTTAGGATAAATGAACTGTTCGATCAGGGAAGTTTCCGCTTCTTTTTGCTCGATAGACTGTTTAGAAGAAAAAGCTTTTTTAATGACGTGAGTGACTACTTTTAGCAGTGACAAACCTTTAACACGTTGCGCCCCCCAATCTGCTCCTAACTTGGAAGGATGGATACCCCAGACTTTTTCCGTATAATCTTCGAAAAACATCTTATACAGAGGTTGTCCGAAACGGTTTATGTAAAAGTTTTCGAGAGAATCTTCTTTACGTTTGAAAACGGTTGACCAAACATAACCTGTTCCGGCTTTCACCGTACGCCATAATCCCATATTTCGAAATGTCTCAAACTTGAGAGATATAGGATATTCAAAAAAATTCCGGAGATAGAAAATACGGGATACACGTTGGCGAATCAACATGACTCGATCTTCTTTTTCAGGATTAGGTCCTAATGTTGGTATTGGTTTTTTTGTATGAAGTAATAGATCGTCTTTGGCTTCTTTTCCTTGGATCGGCATCATCTTCTGCCACCATTGCATAACGATATCGCTTTTTGAAAAGAACCGGTGACCGCCAATATCAATACGGTTTCCTTTGTATTGGACAGTTTTGGAGATACCTCCTATTTCTTCCGTTTCTTCACATACAACGGGATGGACATCGCTTTTTTCAAGTAGCTCGTAAGCTGCCGTTAGCCCAGCGGGGCCGGCTCCGATGATAACTGCTTGTCTTTTCATTTCTTCCATGATATTAGCTTTGTTTGTTGAATACTAAATATTTTCTTCCTAAAAAGTTCCATAGATATACTAATGCTGCGGTGATTAGTTTGGAGAACATATAGTAGATATGGCATTTTTCCGTAAAAATCCATATCAACAAATCGTTCAAGCCAAGTCCGACTACACCGATTAGTGCAAAAAGGGTGAATTCTATTTGTTTGCTTTTTATGGTCGATTCGAATATCCAAGCTGTGCTGATATAGTAATTGACCAATAGACCGGCCAGGAAAGAGCAGGTCGCAGATGCAATATAATGCAATCCGAAATATTCTGTTAATATGAACAATAGGCCGAAATCAACGATGAAAGCCAGCCCTCCTACAATTGTGTAACGTATTAACTGAATAAGCAGATTGTTGGTTTTATAAACAAATAATCTATTTAATAATTCTTTAATCATGTTTTGTTTGATTGAACTTCTTAATTGCCTTTTCCTTGTCAAATTTCAATAAATAGGTATCCGGGTTTTTCAGATGCATGGCAATCGGGAATAAGTCCGGGTTTTTCTGGATAGCAGGGTATAAATATCGGGCGGTAGAACTGAAGCCCAACTGTTCCAGAACCACATATTCGACATTGGAATCAATAAGTCCTTTGATTAATTCTTTTTCGTTGTCTGTCCAGGCATACATAGTAACAGCTGTTTTGCTGAACATATAGAATAGTTCAGGCTTACGAGAGCAGACAACAGTTGTTGGCGGCACTTGCTTGTGGACTTCCTCCGCGATCTTAAAGAAATTCTGGTAGTTTGCCGGATACGACATAGTGTTGATCGCTCTTAACGATTGTAATTTTGGAAAAGAACAGAATAAGAAAAGCAAAACAAGAATCCAAGGAGAAAACTGTTTGGCTATTTTGAGTTTCCTGATTCCGGCAGATAAAGAAGTATAGATGCCGATCAGAAGTGTTATTTCCAGATATGGGACTAATGGTGTTATGTATCGGTTCCCGCTGGGACTACTAAATATGGAGATAACGCCAAAGGTAGCTAATATATAGAATAAAAACAGATATTTGTATTTTCTGAATTGCCAAATTCCAATGCCGATAAATGTCCACATGACTATGGCTATCAGCCATCCGTACCAAGGTGTAGCACCGTAGTCGCTTGCGATATAAGGCAAGATAGAATCGGGTACAGCTTGAGTGACCAACATACGGAACGTGTCGAAAAAACGGCTGATTATTTCTCCAAAACCTAATGTGCCTTCTTCCGGTCTCCAAGGATTTGACATAGAAATGATATCCATATACCGGCTTTGTCCTAATCCCGCGATCTTATTTCGGATCATCCAAGGGAGCAGGCATATTGCGAAACCTCCGGCGAAACCGAGCATTTGTTTCCATTGACGTGTAAATAGGAAATAACCGAGGATCGCGGCGATAAGGGCGATTCCTTGTGTGCGGATGTGGTAGTTGTATGCGGCCGTAATGATTGCCAGATAAAAGAATGGATCTTTCCAAAATGCTTTTTTCTCATCTATTTTGTAGATGAACCAACAGGCAAGTACGGAGGTGAACAAGAATGACATTTCGCTCATCATCATGGTGGCGAAATGTAAAACTTGATAATTTAATAGTATCGCGGATGCGGCTACAAATGCTATCTGATCAGATAGCTTATTTTTCTTAATTAAGAAAAATAAGAGGATAGCACTACCTAAAAGAAATAATCCGTTTAATACTTTCTGTGGGAAAAAATTTTCCGTAAAAAAACGGACAACAGTCATCAGCAAAGGATAGCCGGGAGGAAAAACGTTGGAGGGAGTGTAAGCAGCTGTTGTAATGTCTGCATACCCGTGTCCCTGTACGATAGAGGTCGCTAACATATAATATGCACAGTTATCCCCGTTCAAGTCCAGTTTGCTGTCGAAGATGTATGAGAACGAAACTATGAATACGATGATTAAACCTGCTATATATATCCCGTTAGACTTTGCTGATGAACTGTTCTTCATTGTAAAAAATATTAATATCTGTAATGTTCAGCCTTATAAGGCCCTTCGACCGGAACCCCGATGTAATCGGCTTGCTTTTGTGTCAAAGTGGACAGTTTGACGCCGATGCGTTCCAGGTGGAGGCGGGCTACTTCTTCGTCCAGGCGTTTCGGCAGGCGGTAGACACCGACTTCGTAAGGCATTGTCCACAAATCCATCTGGGCCAAGACCTGGTTGGTGAAGGAGTTGCTCATGACGAAAGAGGGATGGCCGGTCGCGCAACCCAAGTTTACCAGGCGGCCTTCTGCCAGCAGGAAGATGGAGTTGCCTGTCGGGAACGTGTACTTGTCAACCTGCGGTTTGATGTTGGTGTGCTGGATGTTCGGATAGTTCACTAACTTGTCGACTTGGATTTCGTTGTCGAAATGGCCGATGTTACAAACGATGGCCTGATCTTTCATCTGGGCCATGTGTTCGATGGTGATGATGTCGCAGTTACCGGTGGTCGTAACGAAAACGTTGCCTTCCTTGACGGCTTCTTCCATCGTCGTCACTTCGAAACCTTCCATGGCGGCCTGCAAAGCGCAGATCGGGTCGATCTCCGTGATCAGGACACGGGCTCCGTAAGAGCGCATGGAGTGGGCACAGCCTTTACCTACGTCACCATATCCGGCAACCACTACCACTTTACCGGCGATCATAACATCTGTCGCGCGTTTGATACCGTCGGCCAGTGATTCGCGGCAACCGTACAGGTTATCGAATTTCGATTTTGTAACGGAGTCGTTGACATTGATGGCCGGCACCAACAGCTCGCCTTTTTCCATCATCTGGTACAGACGGTGTACGCCGGTAGTCGTTTCTTCGGAAACACCTTTCATCTCGGCGATCGTGCGGTGCCAACGGGTATTGTCTTCAGCCAGGATGCGGTGTAAGGTATCCAGGATGACCTGTTCTTCGTGATTGCCACCTTTGCGGTTGATCGTCTCGGCGTCGTTTTCTGCCCGGTAACCCATGTGAACCAGCAGGGAAGCGTCGCCACCGTCATCCACAATCATGTGCGGACCTTTGCCGTCGGGGAAACGGAGCGCCATGTCGGTACACCACCAGTATTCTTCCAGCGTTTCACCCTTCCAGGCGAAAACGGGAACACCATCGGCAGCGATGGCTGCGGCGGCATGGTCCTGTGTAGAGAAGATGTTACAACTTGCCCAGCGAACGTCTGCTCCCAACGCAACTAATGTTTCGATTAACACTGCGGTCTGAATCGTCATGTGCAGTGAGCCGGTGATGCGAGCTCCTTTCAGAGGTTTCTGATCGGCGTACTTCTTGCGAAGCGCCATAAGTCCCGGCATTTCGTGTTCGGCGATCTCGATTTCTTTACGACCGAATTCAGCCAAACTCATATCTGCTACTTTATAAGGCAGATTAGTTGGAAATAATTGTGACATAAATTGATACTAAAATGTTAATGCAGCAAAGGTACGAAAAAAACTTTAAACCGGAGTGATTCCCTGGTCGGCCAATAACTTCAGACCTACATCCTTCAGTTTGAACTTCTGGATCTTTCCGCTACCGGTCATGGGGAAGGTGTCGACGAAGAATATATACTTCGGGATCTTATGCCGGGCGATCTTTCCGCGGCAGAAATCCTTGACGATATCTTCCGTCAGGGTAACACCTTCGTGCAGGATGATAAAGGCCCCTACTTCCTCCCCGTATTTCTTGGATGGGACGGCGGCAACCTGTACGTCTTTCACTCCTTCCAGGTGATAGAGGAATTCTTCCAGCTCGCGGGGATAGATATTCTCTCCTCCGCGGATGATCATGTCCTTGATGCGCCCGGTGATGCGGTAGTTGCCGTTTTCGTCCTTCACGCCCAGGTCGCCACTGTGCAGGAAGCCGTCTTTGTCGATGACTTCGGCCGTAGCTGCCGGGTTGTTGTAATACCCTTTCATGGTGTTGTACCCCCGGTTGCACATTTCACCCTGTACGCCTACCGGACATTCTTCGCCCGTTTCCGGATCGATCACGCGGACTTCGGTAAATTCGAAGTCACGGCCTACCGTGTTGTAACGGACTTCCGCCGGATCATCGATGCGCGAATGCGTCATGCCGGGCGATGCTTCCGTCAACCCGTAAACGCTGGTCACGCGCATGAACATTTTTTCTTCCACCTGTTTCATCAGTTCCACGGGGCAAAGGGAGCCCGCCATGATACCGGTGCGGAGGGACGTCAGGTCGAACATGCTGAACATCGGATGGTTGAGCTCGGCGATGAACATGGTCGGCACGCCGTAAAGAGCCGTGCACCGTTCCTTGTGGATGGAGGCGAGTACGACCAACGGATCGAATTTCTCGACCATCACCTGTGTGCAACCATGCGTCAGGACGTTCATGGAAGCGAGCACGACGCCGAAGCAGTGGAACAGAGGCACACAACAGCATAGTTTGTCGTCTGCCGTGAACTTCATGTGTTCGCCCGTCAGCAGCCCGTTGTTGGCAATGTTATAGTGCGTCAGCATGACCCCTTTGGGGAAACCGGTCGTGCCGGAAGTATATTGCATGTTCACGACATCGTGCGGGGTCACCAGCTTTTTGGCTTCCACCAGCGTCTCGTCGCTTACGTTTTCACCTAAAAGCAACAGTTCGGGAGTATTGTACATCCCTCTGTATTTCTCCTGCCCGATGTAAACTACGTTCTTCAGTTTCGGGAAACGTTTGCTCTTCAGGTAGCCGCGTTGCGATTCTTTCAGTTCGGGCAGCATGGTATATATCATGTCGACATAACTGCCGTCAAACACGCCGTCGGTGATGCACATCGTATGGATATCGGCATTTTCTACCAGGAATTCCAGTTCGCTCTGCTTATAGTTCGTATTGACGGTGACGGCCACAGCCCCGATCTTGGCAGCGGCATAGAGGAAGGTGAGCCAGTCCGGGACGTTGGTCGCCCAGATACCGACATGCGTGCCATGTTTGATCCCGATCGAAAGCATCCCTTTCGCCATCCGGTCTACACGTTCGTTGAATTCTTTCCAGGTGAAACGCAGGTCGCGGTCGGAATATACCAGATATTCCTTGTCGGGGGTTGTTTCGGCCCAATGTTCCATCCACTGGCCGAGCGTCCTGTCTTGTAATTGTATTTCCATAGGGACTGTCGATTAATAAGGGGTGTAGATGACTCCGAGTATTTTCGCCGTGTTGTCGGCTGCGGCATGTACATGGTGGGCGACGATGGAATCGTAGTAGATGCTGTCGCCTTCTTCCAGGATATAAGTATTCTTGCCGTAGTTGATTTCGAGGATGCCTTCCAGCACATAGATGAATTCTTCCCCTTCATGTGTGGAGAGAACGAAATCCACTCCTTCTTCAGTCGGGGCGACGTCGATCAGGAAAGGCTCCATATGGCGTCCCGACTTGTCTTGCGACAGGGAATGGTATTCCATGTGCTTGCGTGCCTTGCTGTCGTTGTTGCTGAAACCGATGCCGTTAGAGCCGTTGTTGTCTTTCTTGCGGCTGATGACGGGCCCCAGCTCGGACTGGTCGTCCAGGAAGGTCCCCAGGCGAACGCCTAATACACGGGCGATCTTGATTAACGGGGCGAGAGACGGGAAGTCTATATTGCCCTCGATACGTTCTATTTGTTCGATGCCCAGCCCTGAGCGTTCGGATACTTCCTGGGTAGAAAGTTGCTTGGATTCACGGATGCTTCTGATTTTCGCTCCTATGATTTTGTTGTTTCCCATGAGTATTGTATGTTTATTGTTTATTAAATCTTTTAATTTGTAACAGAACGGCGCAAAATTACATTAAATTTTTATTAAACAAAGGCTTTCGCTAAAAGAAAAAAGGATGATCCCCGTGGAGACCATCCTTTTGTAACTTCCTGCGAAGAAATTGTTTCTTACTTTCTGATGCCAAGCTCTTTGATGATGGCGCGGTATCTTTCGATATCCACCTTGATCAGGTAATCCAGTAAACGACGACGTTTACCTACCAGCATCTTCAGAGCTCTTTCGGAGCTATGGTCTTTGTGATTAACCTTCAGGTGTTCTGTCAAATGTGCGATACGGACTGTGAACAGTGCGATCTGGCTTTCTGCAGAACCTGTGTTGGTCGCAGACTTGCCATACTTTTCGAAAATCTCTTTTTTCTTTGCTGAATCTAAAAACATGATTCTTGTGTACTTTAATAAATTAATACTATGTTATCTAAGCGGGGACAAAGGTAGACATTCCTTTTCGATTGACAAATCTTTTTATGCATCTTTTTTTATTTTGAAGCATCAATGTCATATACTTCTCGCAAATTTATTGTAATTTTGCGGCCAATAAATTAGTTTTCAATGCAAAAGATTAGAAACATCGCGATTATCGCGCACGTAGACCACGGTAAGACAACGCTCGTGGATAAGATGTTATTAGCCGGTAAGCTTTTCCGTGAAGGACAGGCAGAGCCGGATCAGTTCCTGGACAATAACGACCTGGAACGCGAACGAGGGATTACGATCCTTGCCAAAAATGTCTCTATTAATTATAAAGGTTATAAAATCAACATTATCGATACTCCGGGCCACGCCGATTTCGGAGGTGAAGTGGAACGCGTATTGAACATGGCCGACGGTTGCCTGTTGCTGGTCGATGCTTTCGAAGGCCCGATGCCGCAGACCCGCTTCGTGCTTCAGAAGGCTATCCAATTGGGGCTGAAACCGATTGTGGTTATTAATAAGGTAGACAAACCGAATTGCCGCCCGGAAGAGGTGCAGGAGATGGTGTTCGACCTGATGTTCAGTCTCGACGCGACGGAAGAACAGCTCGACTTCCCGACGATCTATGGTTCTGCCAAGCAGGGCTGGATGTCGGAAGACTGGAAAGAGCCGAAGGAAGATATTACCGCTTTGCTGGATGCCATCATCCAGTATATCCCGGAACCGAAGGTGCTGGAAGGTTCTTCACAGATGTTGATCACTTCTCTGGACTATTCCAAATATGTGGGCCGTATCGCCGTGGGCCGTGTGCATCGCGGCGAACTGCGTGAAGGGCAGGACATCATGCTTTGCAAACGTGACGGCTCGATGGTGAAATCGAAGATCAAGGAAATCGACGTGTTCGAAGGGCTGGGACGTACGAAAGTAGAGGCTGTCCAGTCCGGCGACATTTGTGCGATTATCGGTGTGGAAGGTTTTGAAATCGGTGAGACGATTGCCGATGCCAATGATCCGGAACCGCTGCCGACGATCGCCATCGACGAACCGACGATGTCCATGCTGTTCACGATCAACAACTCCCCGTTCTTCGGGAAAGATGGCAAGTTCGTGACATCCCGCCATATCTACGACCGCCTGATGAAAGAACTGGACAAGAACCTCGCCTTGCGCGTCATTCCGACAGACTCTGCCGACTCCTGGCTGGTATATGGACGCGGCGTCCTTCACTTGTCTGTCCTGATCGAGACCATGCGCCGCGAAGGTTACGAGTTGCAGGTAGGTCAGCCGCAGGTTATTATCAAGGAAATCAACGGCGAGAAATGCGAACCGGTCGAACAGTTGACAGTCAACTTGCCGGAAGAATGTTCCAGCCGTATCATCGACATGGTAACCAAACGCAAGGGTGAAATGACGATGATGGAAAGCAAGAACGACCGTATGCATCTGGAGTTCACGATTCCTTCCCGTGGCATTATCGGTTTGAACAATGCTGTCCTGACTGCATCCGCCGGTGAAGCGATCATGGCGCACCGTTTCCTCGAGTATCAACCGTGGAAGGGCGAGATCGAACGCCGTACGAACGGTTCCATCATCGCGATGGAAACAGGTACTGCCTACGCTTATGCCTTGAACAACCTGCAATCCCGCGGGCGTTTCTTTATCGCTCCCCAGGAGGAGGTATATGCCGGCCAGGTAGTTGGCGAGCATACGAAAGATAATGATTTGGTTGTAAACGTAACGAAATCGAAGAAGCTGACGAATATGCGTGCTTCCGGTTCGGATGATAAAGTTTCGCTGGCTCCTCCTACGGTGTTCAGCCTGGAAGATGCCCTTGAATATATTAAAGGTGATGAATATGTGGAAATCACCCCGAACAGCATGCGTATGCGCAAGATCATTCTTGATGAACTCGAACGTAAGCGTCAGGGAAGATAAGAAGTTGTTTTGAAACAAAGAATATATCGAAAAGCCGGGAGTAAATGCTACTCCCGGCTTTTTCTTTAATATATTGTAAAGATTCGCTCGCTTCCGTTATGGAACGATTTTTTCGTACGGTTTTCTCAGTATTTTTTAAAAGCGTGAGAATTTATTCTCACCAGCATGAGAAAAGTTTCTCATCGGCGGGGGAAAAGTTTCTCATCGGTATGGGAAAAGATTCTCATACCGATGAGAAACTGGGTGGACGCAGTGAAGTTGATAAATTTGCAAAGGTATGGGTTCAGCCTGTTTGTAATCTTATATATCTGATCTATTATCAGGGCTTTTTGAGATGAAGCGGAGATTTATGATTCCTATATAATTCTTATTATTAATAAAAAGGCAAGAAGGATTCGGGAAATATGGAATGTCTTATATTTGCCACCCGAAATGATAAGCTTTACAAATAGATGATGAAGGAAAAGGTATATAAGGCAATCGCGTGCCTTTGTTGTGTCGTGACATCCCTCTCGGCTCAGGATCGTGTAGTGGAATTGACAAATCCGGATGAAAGTTGTACAAGTATCGCAGCCGGTAAACTGGCGACGGACGATGGTTCGGTCATGACCTCGCAGACTTGTGACGGAACCTCGCGAACTTGGATGGAAGTTGTGCCTGCACAGAGCTGGCCGGACACGGCAATGGTCGATATCTTCTGGGATATCCGCCATACGGAAAGCAAAAATGACCGCCTCGGAGTTAAGTTGAAAGGCTCTATTCCACAGGTTCTTAATACGTTTGCTTACTTGAACACCGGTTATCCTTGTATGAACGAGAAGCAACTGGCAATGGGAGAAACGACCATCGTCGGACGTAAAGAGTTGCGCAATCCGAAAGGTCTGTTTCATATCGAAGATTTGCAGGGAATCGCCTTGCAACGTTGTAGTACGGCACGTGAAGCTGTCTTGTTGATGGGGCGTCTGGCAGAGCAATATGGTTATTGTGACGGTGGGGAATGCCTGACGGTTGCTGATAAAAAGGAACTTTGGTTTTTTGAGATCACGGGTGCGGGGCCGGAAGATATGGGGGCTTTGTGGGTCGCCCGGCGCATACCGGACGACCATGTGACGGTTTCGGCCAATACGCCTCGTATTTCCGATGTCGATTTCAAGGATGAGGATAATTATATGTATAGCGAAGGGCTGAAAGAGAAAGCTCGCAAGTTAGGGTATTGGGATGGGAAAGAGCCTTTCAAGTTCTGGAAAGTTATCCATGAAACAGGGAAGAAACCTTTTACCGTCCGGGACTTTTTTGTTTTGAAAACGCTGGCTCCTTCTTTGAACTTGAAGGTGGACATGGAGGAGCTTCCTTTGTCGGTCAAGCCTGAACGGAAAGTCTCCCTGGCGGATATGAACCGCCTGCTGCGTGAAACGTATGAAGGTACGGAATGGGATATGACGAAGGACATGATGGTAACGAAGAAGATCAAGGATAAAGACGGGACCGAGCGCGACACGACCTATAAAAGCCCGCTGGCTCAAAACTGGATGACGAACGACATGTTTGAATTCTTGAATGCGCAGCGAGGTGAAAAGAAGATAGAGAAACAGCGGACGATATCGGTTGTCTGGTGTGCTTATTCGTTTGTGATCCAGTGCCGTGACTGGCTGCCGGACGAGGTGGGAGGCGTTTGCTGGTGGTCGGAAGATAATCCGGGCGAAAGTCCCCGTGTCCCGTTATTTGCCGGGATGACGGATGTCCCTGAATGCTTTAAGGTATGCGGGCATAAACGATACCGTCCTGATGCCGCCCTTTGGACTTATCGCCGTACAAACCGTTTGGCACAAGTGAGTTGGGGGCATGGCCGTAAATTGATCGAGCCTGCCATTCTCTCTTTCGAGCAGAAGGCTGTAGACGAAATGCCCCTGATAGAAAACAAGGTGTTGGTCCTTATCCGCGAAGGCAAGAAAGACGAAGCTCAAGCTTATCTTACCCGTTATTCTTTCGATTTTATCTATTCGACTTTGCGCTGTTGGGAGGAAATGGAAGGACAGCTTTGGCATAAGTTCGGCCGGGGTTTCTGATCAAGGAAATCTTTTTAGTGCGAATTCTTCTTGGCTTTTTCCCGTTGCTTTTCGATTTCTTTTCTGTAGGAAAGCGGATTTATGCCGGTTTTACTTCTGAAAAAGTAAGAAAAATAATCAGCCGATTCGAAGTTTAGCTTCATTGCGATGTCTTGGATTGACATTTCCGTACTGCTTAGCAAATCCTTGATTTTACTAAGTTTCAGTTGTAACATATATTGATGAGGAGCTATTCCGGTGTATTGTTTGAATGACTTTCTGAAATTGGAATAGCTCATATTGATAGATCCGGCAATGTCTTCCGGCGTAAATTTGTCGAAAATGTTTTCCCGCATCAAAACGCATGCCTCCTGAATCTTTTGCATGGAAGCCGAGCCGTAATCCTGGTTTTTGCTAATTGAATAGATCAAGCCGATCGTATGCATAGTAATTCCTGCCAAAACAGCTTGGAATCCAGACTTCTGTGCCCTGGCACAGTCAAGCATTTCCCCGAAATGCTTGACTATTTGGTCGTTTATGCCTATATGGAATATAGGATTTGAGCGGTTAACAATTCCATTTAATAATTTTTCGAAATATTCTCCTTGGAATGTAACATAATATTCGTCCCATCCTATATTGGCAATAGGCTGGTAGCTATGCCATTGTCCAGGGAAAATAAAGAAAGCGTCTCCTTTTGATATTTTCTTATCCGAACAGTTGACAGAAGAAAAATTACCTTCTCCTTCGATAATATAGACCAGTGCGAACTCGTCAATAATTCTACCTCGTTCAGGATTAAACGTGTATCCGATCGGATGACCTTTAAGGGGATAGCTGTCTTTGGAATCAATAGATTGAAAACCTATACCGCTGATTGACATTCCCCAGATGTTTTCATCATTATTTGTCGGTAAATACTTTATGACATTATGTTTACTGCGATCGAAGTCCATTTGGTGTTTATTTTGAGTATTTCAGAATAAAATGCTTCTAAGTTTGAAGATTGCCTTTATCTCTGTTTACAAAGATATTAAATTTATTACATCTGTCAAAAACCGAGGGAAAAATATCATTTTTTCATGATTTTAAAGACAACAAAGGCGGATATTTGTGAAAATAAATATCGTTTAACCTAATAAAGTTTGGAGATTATGAGGAATCGAATTCTATTATTGCTATGCTTCCTATGCGTAGGATTGCAGGCATTTGCCCAGATTTCTATTTCAGGAAAAGTGGTTGATGCAGGAGGGCTTGAACTTCCAGGCGTAAATGTGATGGTAAAGGGAACGACTGTCGGAACGTTGACCGATGGTGATGGAAAGTTTATGATTCCTGATGTTCCGGGTGGCAGTAATGCCGTATTGGTCTTTTCTTATGTCGGTTTTCAGACGCAAGAAATAAAGGTGGGTAATGCCAAAAGTCTGACTGTGAAATTACAGGAAGATAATATGGCATTGGATGAGGTTGTGGTTGTTGGTTATGGAACATCCCGTAAAAAAGATTTAGCTGGTTCTATTTCCAGCGTTAAATTGGATGATTCTCCTTTAACACAGTTGGCAAACGTAAATGCTTTAGTCGCTTTGTCAAGCAAGATTCCGGGCTTTAATTATTCCCCGACGACGGATGCTGGTGGTGATAATACGGCTTCAATGACGATTCGTGGTATGAATTCTATTATCACAGGTCCTTCGGAGGCAAGCTTGAACAAACCGTTGTTGGTTGTCGACGGCTCTATCTTTAATGGTAGTATCAATGAAATTTCCATGACTGATGTTGAATCTATTGATGTTCTGAAAGATGCCAGTTCGGCTGCTATCTACGGTTCACGTTCTGCAAATGGTGTCATTATTATTACTACAAAACGTGGCCGGTCTTCTAAGCCGACGGTTAATTTGGATGCTTATTACGGTATTCAGAGTTGGACAAGAAAACCGCAGATGGTTACGGATCAGAACGAATTCTTGAATCGTCGTCGTGAGGCGATGATTGCCGCCGGTTCGATTGATCCGGGCGTAGGTTTGGATGCCGCACAGTTGTTGAATGCTGAGGAATTGGAGGTTTACAATGCTGGTGGTTGGGTTGATTGGATTGATGAGGTATCTCAAAATGCACAGATTCAGAATTATAATCTGAGTATTTCCGGTAATGCTTCGGATAAAGTGAATTATTATCTGTCTGCCGGTTATATGAAACAGGATGGCCTGATTATAGGCGATGACTACAAGAAGTTGACTTTCATGGCTAAAATGGATGCAAAAGTTACTGACTGGTTGACGGTCGGTATGCGTGCTTCTTATTACAACGCCTCTAATCCCGGTCAGATTGCAAATATCCAGTCTGCGACATGGTTGTCTCCTTATAGCCATAAGTATGTACGTTACGATGGCTACACAGACTGGTATGAAAGATATGCAAATGGTAATGTTGCCAGCCCGTTCTGGAGTTCTTCTGAAACTACTTCTTATTTGTGGACAGATCGCGAAAAGAAATACGATAACCTGAATGGAACAGGATTCGTGCAGATCGATTTCCCGTTTGTAAAAGGTCTGAGCTATAAGTTTACCATGAATGCTGTAAAGAATACGAACAATGTCGATATGTTTGTAAATCCTCAATATTTCCTGGATACGAGAAAAGTAGAGGAGTTGGCTGATCCGTATAAATATACGGCAGAGGCAAATGGTAAATCGGAGATTAACCAGACTTATGCGTGGACAATGGATAATGTGTTTACTTATACGAAAGATTTCGGAAAGAACCATTTGGATGCAATGCTCGGTTATACGCGTGACGCAACTCATCAGAATCAGTTGAAAACGGCTTACAGCGGTTTTAAATTGCCGACTGTATTAGGATCGTACGGACAGAATCTGGCAACGACTCAACAGATTAACAAGACATTGAAGGAATGGCAGAATGTCGGTTATATGGCTCGTGTCAATTATAACTATGCAAACAAGTATTATTTGACGGCAAACTTCCGTCGTGACGGTTTCTCTGGATTTGCAAAAGGTAGTAAATGGGCTAACTTCCCAGGTGTGTCTGCTGCTTGGACATTGTCTCAGGAAGATTTTATGCAGAATGTAATTCCGGGATTGAGTTTCTTGAAGTTGAGAGGTTCCTATGGTTTGACCGGTAATCAGAGTATCGAAGCCTATGCTACGTTGGCAACAGTCGCTTCCGGTTATACTTGGTATGATGCATCTACTTTGTATATATATCAAAATTCACTGGCGAATGAGGACTTGACTTGGGCTACTACTAAAACAGGAAACTTCGGTCTTGATTTCGGATTCCTGGACGGACGTATTTCCGGTTCTATCGACGTTTATAAATCAAAGACAAACGATATGTTGCTGAACCGTTCACTGCCTTATATGACCGGTTTCTCGGAAGCAAAGTTTAATGCCGGTGAAGTGATGAACCGCGGTGTCGAAGTGGCATTGAATACAATTAATATAAATGGAGACGGTAAAGATAATTTCCGTTGGGAAAGTGGATTGACTTTCTATCGTAACAAGAATAAGATTGTTCATCTTTTCGGTAAGGATGCTAATGGTAAGGAAGCTAACGATACAGGGAATGCGACAACTAATGGTTACGAAACTGCCCGTGCATTGGTTATCGGCGAGTCGATCAATGCTGCATGGGACCTGAAAATGTTAGGAATCTTCCAGTCTCAGGCTGAAATTGATAACTATGTAGACGCGAATGGTAATAAGATACAGCCGGATGCTGTACCTGGTGACATCAAGTTCCTGGATTATAACGGTGATGGTAAGATCAGCACGGATGACCGTCATTGCATTGGCGATATGGACCCGCTATTCACGATTAATTTGAGCAATACGTTAAGCTGGAAGAACTTCTCTCTGTATTTCAATTTCCGTTGGGATGCTGGCAACAGTTCTCATTTTATCGGTAGTGATCCGTTTGGTAATTACCATAATACGGCAACGACATCAGGCGCTCAGTTGAAAGTTGCTCCATGGAGCGAAAATAATCCGACCAACGATCATCCGCGTTTGGGTTATGTCAATACTTATTCTTATTATTTCTGGTCACAACGTCAGTATTTGAAGTTGAAAGATTTGAGTCTTTCCTATACATTCGACCAGCCGTGGGTAAAGAAAGCTAATATTCAGAATTTGCGTCTTTATCTGAGTGGTACGGATTTGTTCACAATTACCGGCTGGTCTGGTCTGGATCCTGAAACAGGTGGTACGATTGCTGCCGGTCCTGGCAGTAGCCGTTATGGTAGCAAGCCTGCTTATCGGACACTTACAATTGGTGCTAATATAACATTCTAAAAATTGAACGATATGAAAATTAAAAATATATTATTAGGAACGGTTGTTGGCTCTTTGTCCATGTGTGGATTGGTTAGCTGTGACAATGATTTCCTGGAAGAAAAATCATACGAATATACGTCTTCGACTTCGTATAATACACCTGCAGAGTTAGATATGGCAATCGGTTACTTGCATGGTCGCATCCAGTATTTGTTTTTTGGCGTATGGGGTAATCATAACTACTTTATGACAGGAATGGGGCTGGATACTTTTGCTGCAACGGATCAGAATTATATAACAAGTAACTGGAAAACATTTACTCCGGATGAACCGGGATATTCTCGCCACTGGTATGACAATTTGTGCAAAATCATCCAACAATCGAATGTCATTATCGATGCTATCGATACCCGTGATATCAAATGGGATAGCGAGACTCAAAAGAATGAGGTTCGGGCGGAAGCGATCTTTTTCCGTGCGTGGGCTCATCGTTGCTTAGCCGGTATGTACGGTGACACTCCTATTATGTTGGAGCCGGCTCGCTCTGCAAAAGTGGATTACGAGCGTTCCCCCCGTATGGATGTTTGGAAACAGTGTGCAGCGGATTTCGAATGGGCTGCTCAGAATTTGCCATTGACAACAACGAAAGACGGCCGTATCGTGAAAGCGGCTGCAGATCATATGCTGGCCGAAATGTCTATCTGCATCGGTGACTATGATAAAGCGATTGCAGCAGCGAAACGTGTAATCGATGGAACGGATGGTGATTATCAACTGATGACGGAACGTTTCGGAACACGTGCAGGTGAGGCTACAGACCGTTATGGTAATCCTCATAGTTCTTATTGGGATCTGTTCCGTATGGGTAATTTTAATTATCAGGAAGGAAACAAGGAAGCAATCTGGGTAGCTCAATATGATTATGAAGGACGTATCAGCAATACAGGTGGCGGTGGTGTCGTAAGCTGGGGGTCTGCTCCTGCGAAATGTCATATCGAACAGGCTTTTGTTTCCAATTTCTATAATGTGGACAAGAAAAGGACTTTATCAAATGGCGACGTTATTCAGATATTCGGTTGGGGGGCTGTAACCTTTACCAATAGTAAGGCAGACTACGATGCGAATAAGAATAAGTCGAATGTAGCAACCGACTCGACCGGTTACGGTGGCGGTGGAACTTGCCATCCGACCGAATGGTTCTTAGGTGATCTATGGAATAATTGTGGAAGTGATGTCCGTGGCTCTGAAGAAATGATTCAACGCAATCTGTACCAGTCGGGAGGCAAGCCATGGAGGCAGGCTATTGATGAGGCGAAGGCTTTATATGAATCTAAAAAAGCTGCCGGTGATCCGGATGCCGATCTTTATAAAATCACAGCTAATGATACGGTTACTCTTTTCCCGCGTATCTGGAAGTTCGGTACGGATAAGCATGTGGATGGCGACTATCGCCGATATGATCCGGATTGGTATGTAATTCGTCTGGCTGAAACTTATTTATTGTTGGCAGAGGCGTACTTGAATAAGGGCGATAAGGCGAGTGCTGCAGATGCTATCAATGTGGTTCGTACCCGTGCTAAAGCTCCGTTATGTACGGCTGCTGATGTGACAATCGACTATATTCTGGATGAACGTGCCCGTGAATTGTATGGCGAAGAACATCGTGCAGTAACACTCTCTCGTCTGTCGACAAAAGAAAATCCGGTGTTGGTACAGCGTACCCGCAAATATGGATATCGTTTCCCGGCAGCTACAAACGAATTGAAGGATGCAGGTCCCAATATTCAGGATTATCAATGGCAATATCCAATACCATTACAGGTAATCGAAGCTAACTCTGGGGCTAACTTCCCGCAGAATGAAGGTTATTGATTAAATCTATCTGTATAAAAATAGAAAGCCTGGATGCAGAAATGCTTCCGGGCTTTTTTGATTCAGGCGGTACGGACAAATCCGTAATACCAATAGGTGTTCCCATATTTTTGGCGGAGTACATGATCCGTGTTCGGACGTTGTGACATCAATCTGCCAAATTCTTCGAATGCTTGTCTGCAAGCAGGTGTTACAGGATAGTTTTGGGTGGCTTCCAGTTGAGGAAACATAAGATCGACAACTAAAAGGGCTTCCTGGTAATGAGCCGGTATCGGTTCTCTTTGTGGGAAGTATTGCCGGAATAAATTATAGAAGCCTTTCAGATCTTTGCCCAAAAGGACACCGCATAACAGATAGTCGAGGGCTTTGCGGTTGGTCGTATCGGCTTTTACCGCTTGTGTCAGAAGAATAAGGGGAGAAGATGCGTCGATAATAAAATCTTCCTTATATGCTTCTTTGAAAGTTGTTAGGGGCTTGGAGAACCGTTCGGCCCGTTCTTTTATCCATTGGTTATGGCAGGTGGAGGTTTGCAGGATGTCCATATATTTCTGAGCTAGGGGAAGATCCTCGGATTCTATTTGCCAGTCGATCAGCCTTCTGAGCCGGGAGAAAGAAAGACCTTGTGGGGACATGGCATTAGCTTGTGCAAGTTGATGGAGGGCTTCGTGCTTCAGTCCGAGAGCATGGGCGAAAAGACTGTTGAAATTAGCTCCGTCCAATTCGTTTGCCGGAAAATAAATGCGATCTGCCGACTGTACCAGATAGTGGAAGAGTTGTTCCGGCAGGATACCTTTCTCACTAAGGGCAAGCATCAGGTAAGGATGATAATAAGTTTCGCTACTGTTACAGGTATGGATCGTTTGCAGTACCTGGTCCCATTGTTGTTCTTCCGCATACCGTTGTACAGCCAAGCGTTTCTCCCTTTCCCGGTTGGGAGAGTAATAAATGCTGTAACAACTGAATGCGGCTAACAGAAGGGGAAATGCGAAGGAAATATAACGGTTCCCTTTCCGATCGGAGAGGAAAACAGGACAAAGCGGAATCAGGAACAAGGCATAATATACGTAAACATATCGCATTTCATATTCCGGATTAATGAATGTGTACAACTGATTGACAGGAGTGTAATAAATAAAACTTTGCCATAACAGGGGCCATACGGCAACGAGTATCAGGCTTATAGCCGGTAATATAGGGAACCCTTTTTGTTTGAAGAAAATTCGTTCGAATACAAATCCATACAGATACAACAAGAGTAGGCAATTTTCAGGTAAAAGAAGATATAATAATGGAATAGCGATCAATGCACTGATATGGCGTATGACTTTTTTCCGGATGAAAAGATAGAAAATGAGTGCCAAAAGGATCGAGTTGTATTGTAATAATGCGGATAAGTTCCAGGCATATTGATATATACAGAACATAATAACCGGAATTACGATGATCCATCCATGCTGTGTAGCTTTCCATTGCCGCAAGTAGAGGAGAGCAATAGCCACGGTAATCAAAAGCAAACCTGTTTCCACAAAAAGTCCCAATGAGAGCGGATGGTAGAACTGGGACAAAAAGTTAGTTAGCAGGCTGTTCCATCCTGCTGGAGCAAGTAGATACCCTTGCAGGTAGTCATTTGTCGTCAGAAATAATCCACTTGCCTCCTGGTATCGTATATATTCGGGATAGAACATATATTCGATAATGAATACATAAACACTTGATAGGATCAGAAGTATGATGTTCCCTTTTTTCATTTTGTGTACGTTTTTAATCGGTTACGGAATGATCCAGCCGGGATCTGGTGATTGTAACTTTATCTTTGACAAATTCCGGGATGTTGAATGACTTCATCCGGAGGTTGTTCTCATCAGGGTCTTTCTGCGGAAGCAGGAACGGTTTGCCGAAAACTCCGTTCTTATCCAAGTGGGCGATAAAGAAACGGGTATAAAGTCCGTCCAGACGTCGGCTGCTGAATATGATCCATTTTCCGTTTGAAGACCAGGAGTGATAACTTTCTACGTCCGGGCTGTTTAAAATATCGGTATCCACAGGAGGTAAACCTTGTAAAGATATCATTTTCAGATCTGCTTCCTTATGCCAGATCGGGAAAGTCGCATAATCCGATTCGGTGAAAAGCAGATATTGGTTGTCCGGAGAGATACGGGGAAAGGAAACGCTTTTGTTGTTTGCCGTATAGATCGTGTCTATCGTTTCTCCGAAAGAACCGCTGTCCGGATCGAAGGAGACACTGCAAATGGAGTATCTGACCTCTTTCAACATCTTGGGCAATTGTCTGGCTGGAGCCGTACAATAATATAGACGTTTCCCGTCAGGAGCCCACGCTGGAAATGTTTCGAAAGATTCCGGACCGTTAAAACGGGGATCTGTTATGACTGTGTTATGTACCGGATCATATAAGATCAGGTCCGATTCCAGATCGTAGACCTCTATCAGGTTCGGATTCCGGCTATAAAAAGACTGACGCGTGGTATTGGTAGAAAAAATGATATATTTGCCGGATGGATGCCAGTGGGGGTAAGTCCCTTCTTTGGACGATCCGAGTTGCGATAATTGCACTTTGGTGGGCTGGTTATTTTTAATGATGATTGTCCCTCCCGGAGAAGTCCGTGCATGAAACATGAAATCGGTAGGGGAATAATTGCAGAATGAATGGCAATTGACACATCCTTTTTCATTCATATTGCTGGAAATGATAATATCCTCTTTAAAACAGTTTAAGGCTCTTTGGCGTATATCCATTTCGTGCCAGGATTCATAACCGGGTTCGATCAATCGATAGGCAATATATGGGTCGATGGAATCTGTACTAATATAAACCGGAAAAGATTTGTATTGTACACCTTCCGGAAAAGATTCATTCCATACGGATATGGATATATCTATTTGTTTACCAATATTATGATATAGTATGTGCTGCCATTTTTTTAGGGGTATATCGATTTTGTTTTTTCCTTCAATCTTGAATAAAGGTTGGCTACTGTTGGAAAAAACGGCTTTTATATGGGACGCATTTCTGACTGTAAAGTTTAAAGGTGCAATATTGGAAGGTATACTTATTTCTTTGTAATCCGGGAATATATCCGGATAGGTATTTTCGAGTTTGGATGCGACTCTATTTTCGGTGCATCCGGTGTAGAGAAAGAAGGTCAATAAGGAAAGTAATAATTGTTTCATGTCTCATTCTGTTTATGATAGCACTCTGCAAAGATGTATCAAATTTTTAATTATAAATATCAAAAGCATAGATAAAATTAGTGAGAACGTAAATATTTTTGTCCGTTGTGAAAGACACATGGAAACATGGATTAATCTTATTTTTGTAAATACCGTATTATGATGAACAGATACAAATTTTTCTCTCTTTGCCTTGGTATGATGTGTGGACTGCAATTGTCGGCCAAGGATTATTATGTCACGGATTTCGGTGTGAAAGCGGATGGCAAGACGTTGAATACGAACTCCATTCAGAAAGGAATCGACTTTGTGAACGAGCAGGGTGGGGGACGTTTGGTCTTTACTGCGGGCAATTACCAGACTGGGACGATTTACCTGAAATCGAATGTGACGCTTCATCTTGAGGAAGGGGCGGCCCTGCTCGGTTCGACCAATCCCTGGGATTACGAAAAAGATCCGTATATTCGCTGGATGTCTATGATCTTTGCAGTCAAACAGCAGAATATCGGTATAACGGGAAAGGGGACGATCGACGGGCGTGGTTTCCAAACCGCCAACAATATGGTGGACTATATCCAACGGGGTATCTACGAAGATCCTCTGAAACTGGGTCGTCCGAACGAGACGAACCGCCCGCAAAATATCTATTTTCCTGAATGCGAGAATGTGACGATCAAGGATATCACCCTGCGGGATCCGGCAAGCTGGAACCAGACCTACGATCAATGCAAGAATCTGTATGTCGACGGCATACAGGTCGATAGTAAATCTTACTGGAATAATGACGGTATAGATATTGTGGACTGCGACGGCGTCGTGCTGAAAAACTCTTTTATCGATGCGGCGGATGATGCTCTTTGCTTCAAATCTCACGATGCGAACAGCATGTGCCAGAACGTGGTGGTCGAGAACTGTGTAGGCCGTTCGAGCGCCAGTGGATTGAAATTCGGAACAGTCTCCCGTGGCGGTTTTCGTAATTTCAAGGTGAAAAATATCAAGATATACGATACGTATCGTTCGGCCATAACGTTTGCCGCGGTCGACGGTGCTCTGATTGAAAATATTGAGGTGGACGGCGTGCGCTCCATCCATACCGGAAATGTGATCTACCTCCGTATCGGTGACCGTTGGAGTGCAGGGAAGAAACCGGTCATGAAGAATATTACGATCAAGAATGTCTATGCCGAGATCCCGATGGATAAACCGGATGCCGGATATAATTATGAGGGGCCGATCGAAGACCTTCCCCGTAATATTTCACCCGCCAGCATTGTCGGATTGCCTGAATATAAGATTCAGAACGTGACGCTTCAGAATATCGAGATCGTTTCTCCCGGAGGCGGTAATCCCTACTATGCTTACCGGGGACTGACACCGGCAGAATTGGACAGCATCCCTGAAATGGCAACTTCCTATCCGGAGTTTTCGCAGTTTAAGGAATTGCCGGCCTGGGGCTTCTACATCCGTCATGCCGAGGGGATCACTTTTGATAATGTGACTTTTAAGGCTTTGAAAAAAGATTACCATCCGGCAATCGTAACAGATGATGCGGAGGGGGTTACATTCAAGAATGTCCGGTTCATAGAGCCGGAAAGCGAGGGTAAAGAACAAATATTCCCCTATAAAAAGTCGGAAGATTAAAATATAAAGAATAAGAATATGTATAGAAATAAATTATTTGCAAGTGTGATAGGGCTGCTGTTTTTTGTGACGGGGCTTTCGGCGAAGGATTATCAAGTTGCGATGTTTGGGATCAAATCGGACGGGGTGACACTCAATACCCGTTCCATCCAGCGGGCTGTCGATTATATCAGTGAACAGGGAGGCGGCCGGCTTATTTTTTATGTAGGCCGTTATTTGACCGGTTCGATCGAGTTGAAATCGAATGTGACGATCCGTATCGAAGAGGGGGCCGTTTTGGTTGCAGTTCCATCCGTTTATGATTTTAAAGGGGTGGGAGGATATAATGCGATTATTTACGCAGACAAGCAAAAGAATATCGGTATCGGTGGAAAAGGCATTATCGATGGCCGTAGCATCGCCGTGCGGGCAAGTGTGGAAGAGCAATTGCAGAAAGGCCATATTGAAGGAAATATATCCGGTTATGCACCGGCTTTGATCTGTATGGCGGGCTGCGAGGATGTGAAAATCGAACAGGTTACCCTACAGGATGCAGCAAACATCGCCGAAATATATAAGGATTGCCGCAATGTGACAGTCGACAAAGTCGTTGTGAATGCAGGTGCATCGGACCGGAAAGCAATCTTGATTTTCGGCTGTGACGGAGTGAAGATGACGGATTGCTACTTCAATATGACAGGGAATCCGTTGGAGAGTGCCGGGACATCCCGCAACCTGATATTTACAAATTGTATAACACCAGACGGCAATGCTGTCTCAAGCGATCAATAAAAGGAGGAAAAAACGATGCAGAGGAGATCTTTTATCAAACAGAGTGTTTTGTGGACGGCCGGTTGTGCTGTCGGTAGCCGTATGCCGTTGTGGGGGGCTGTCGATGCGACCGGTGAGGGGACGGGGACGGGCTTGCGTCCCGATGAGCTATACAAATTATTTCGTGATCCGCAATCCGTTTACCGCCCGTTTGTCCGTTGGTGGTGGAACGGGGATAAAGTGGAAGCGGACGAGTTGAAACGCGAACTGCACATATTGAAGGAGGCAGGTATCGGAGGGGTGGAGATCAATCCGGTGAAGTTTCCCGGCAATGACACGGACGATTTGGGAAAGAAGTCGCTGCCTTGGCTGAGCGACGAATGGATCGACATGTTGAGGGTGACTTTTGACGAGGCGAAGTCGCTCGATATGACCTGCGACCTGATCGTCGGTTCCGGCTGGCCGTTCGGGGCGGAGTTCCTGACGGGAGACGAACGGGCGGATGTCGTAGTGAATTACTCTGAGAAGCTGAGCGGGCCGATCGATTATGAGGTCTCTCGCGACGGCCTGTACTGTGCGGCCGATCCTGCTATCAGTTCTCCCTTCCTCGGAAAGAAGATGGAGTTAGTATCCTTGCAACTGGTCCCCGAACCGTTTGGCAGTCTTGATCAGGCTATCGACCTGATGGGGAAGGAGGTGGACGGGACGTTCAAGTTCAAAGTGCCCGATGGGAAATATGTCTTGTTTGCCTTGGTCAAGATACGCGGTTTCCTCGAAGTGATCAATGGCGCTCCCGGTGCTACGGGGCCGGTGTTGAACCACTTCAACAAGCCGGCCGTACAGAAATATCTGAATAATATGTCGGACAAGATCCAGAACCGTTTAGGCCCGCTGTCCGGCAATATCCGTTCCCTGTTTACCGACAGCATGGAGCTGGAAGGTTCGAACTGGTCGTATGATATGGCGGAAGAGTTCAAGAGACGCCGGGGATATGACGTGCAACCGTACCTGCCTTTCATCCTGTTTAAGATGGGGAGTATGGGGAATGTGTTGACCTATGAGCCGAAGGTGCAGTTCACACCCGAACTGGACGATACGATCCAGCGTGTACGCTATGACTTCGAATATACGAAAGCCGAACTGTTGCGCGAGCGTTTTACACGGACTTATCTGGACTGGTGCAAGGGGCTGAACGTCAAATCGCGTGCACAAGCCTACGGACGTGGTTTCTTCCCGCTCGAAAGCAGCCTGGATTATGATATTCCCGAATGTGAATCCTGGACGATGACCTGGTTGCGGCACCGTCTGGGCGAGGAAATGTCGGAAGAGGATTATCGTCGGGGCCGTGCCTATACGATGGTCAATAAATATGTATCTTCTGCCGCCCACTTGCGGGGAAAGCGCCTGGTGAGTTGCGAGGAGATGACAAATACCTATACCGTGTTCAATATGACATTGGAGTTGTTGAAAATCGGAGGCGACCAGACGGCTATCTCCGGTGTGACACATTCTATCTTCCATGGTTTCAACTATTCTCCGAAAGAAGCTCCGTTCCCCGGATGGATTCGTTACGGGGCTTACTATAACGAAAATAACAACTGGTGGCCGTATTTCAAATATTATACAGCTTATAAAGGCCGCATGGCTTCCGCCCTGCAACATGGAACCATGTATGCGGATATTGCGATCTTGCATCCGATAGCCGATATGTGGAGCACGTTGGGGATGCAGAACGAGCCGTTCCCCGCCACTACCAATGTGAAATATAAGACATTGGTATGGGAAGCGATCCATAAGAACGGCAGCGGTTGCGACTATGTTTCCGAATCGATCATCCGGGATGCCGAGATGAAAGACGGTTGCCTGTGTTACGGTCCCCGCAAATATAAAACGCTTTTCCTGATCGAGGTGGAGAGCATGGAACCGGCTACCGCGCGTAAATTGTATGATTTTGTGGCCTCAGGCGGTCGTATCTTCTGCATCGAGGCTTATCCGCATAAATCGGTCGGCCTGAAAGATCATGACAAGCACGATAAGGAAGTGCAGGAATGGGTGGAAAAGATGAAGCAGATGGACGGACGTCTCATATTGCTCCAGAAACCGGAAAAAGACTTCGTCGGTTGGTATCAGGGGGTACAGAAAGACTATGGATTGGCACCGTATGTGACGATCGAAAAACCTGATCCTTACCTGATGCAGAACCGTTATCAGGGCGATAACAGGGAAGAAATGTTCTTCTTCAGTTATGCGCACCGCTATAATTCGCATCAGACCCGTATTTCCTTCAGCAACGAGATTGTAAAAGGCCGTCAGGGTTGGGTGTGGGATCTGGAAACGGGCGAACGGTACCGGTTGCCGTTGGATGCCGCCAACAGTTTCCTGTTCGACTTCGGTCCGGCTGATTCTCTCCTGATTGTGTTCGATAAGCAAAAGAGAGGGAATGATTACAAGCCGTTGCCTACTTCCGGTACGGACTTGAAAGACCTGTCTGCCGACTGGGATGTCGAATTTCGTCACAGCCGTGAGAATACGGTGCAAAAGACACATTTCGACAAATTGCAGGATTTGAAAGATACGGACTATGTGAACTTCTGCGGAACGATTGTCTATAGGAAGAAAATCAATGTCTCTTCGCCTGCCGGAACGGTGCTTAACCTCGGATTGGTGCACGGTGTGTCCGAAGTATTCGTGAACGGGCAGAGCTGTGGTGTCAAATGGTATGGTCGCCGTATCCATCCGGTCGCAACCCGATTGAAACAGGGAGAGAATACGGTTGAGGTGCATGTCGTAACCGTTATGGGAAACTATATGAAGACACTGAAGGATAATAAGATCGCTCAGGCGTGGACCCGGAGGCAGGATGTTGTACAGCCGGCGGGGTTGGTCGGACCGGTAACCGCTTATAGAATTAAAAATTAAGAATTAAGAATTAAAAAATTAAGAAGCTGAAATTAAGAAATTGAAGAGTTATGAATGTGATGAGAAAAATAATGATCCTGTGCTTGCTGGCGGGAATGATGATTCCGGTGGGGGCAAAGGATTATCAGATGACTATGTTCGGGATCAAGTCGGACGGGACGACCATGAATACCCGCTCCATACAAAAGGCGATCGACTTTATTTCCGAGAATGGAGGCGGACGTCTGGTATTTACCGTCGGACGTTATCTGACCGGCAGTATTCATCTGAAGTCGAATGTGACAATCCATTTGGGAGAGGGAGCCGTGTTGCTCGGTTCCACCAATCCTTATGATTATGATATGGAACTGAATGCCTGGTACGGCTTGATCCTGGCGAACAAGCAGGATAATATCGGTATCACCGGCAAAGGAGTAATCGATGGGCGCGGACGTGAGCTTGCCAATAACTTCATCAACCAGGTTTATTCTGGGGTGATCAAGGACAAATTGCAGTTGGGACGTGTTGCCAACCGTCCGAAGCTGGTCTATCTTCGCGAATGTAAGAATGTGGAGATAAAAGATGTGACGATGATGAATCCGGCTTTCTGGACGCAGACGTATGACCAGTGCGAGAACTTGTTGATCGACGGCATCACGGTGCATAGCCGTGCTTACTGGAATAACGACGGGATGGATATTGTCGACTGTAACGGCGCATTGATCCAAAACTGTTATGTGGATGCGACAGACGATGCGATCTGCTTGAAATCCCATAGTGCCGATGCCGTTTGCCAGAATATCGAGGTACGCAACAACACGGCCTGTTCAAGTGCCAGCGGTATCAAGTTCGGAACGGCTTCGACGGGGGGCTTCAAGAATATAAAGATTATCAATAATACGGTATTCGACACGTTCCGCTCGGCCATAACGATCCAAGCGGTCGATGGCGGGCAGGTTGAAAATGTGGTAGTGGATAGCCTTCGTTCCATCAATACCGGAAATCCCATCTATTTGGTCGTGGGAGAACGCCGTGAAGGGCGTCGCAGCCGGATGGACAACGTGCATATCTCGAATGTTTATGCCGAAGTCCCGGCAACGAAACCGGATGCCGGTTATGACTACGAAGGGCCGACGGAAGATAATCCGCGTAATGTATCGCCTTCCGGCATTGTCGGTTTGCAGGATAACAAGATTACGAATGTTTCCATAGAGAACGTCGAGATCGTCTATCCGGGCGGTGGCAACCCGTTGTATGCTAAAGTTGGGCTGGATGAACTGGATAAAGTTCCGGAAATGTCGAAGGCGTATCCTGAGTTCTCTCAGCATAAGGAGTTGCCTGCCTGGGGCTTCTATGTACGCCATGCTGATGGGGTCACTTTCAAGAATGTGAAGTTGACTGCTTTGAAGAAAGACTATCGTCCGGCTATCGTCTTGGATGATGTGCACAACGGTACATTTACGAAGATCGAAGTGGTTGAACCGTCTGCCGGAAAGAAGGAAAAGATACACGCTTACAAGTCTACGAAGATTAAAAGATAGAACGCGTATCCGCCGATTCCGCATGTTCCGCCTTATACACTTTTTATATGGAGAAAAGAACATGCGGAATCTGCGGATACCCATAAAAAACGTACATTTTTTCAGAAGAAGATGTACGTTTCCCAAATGAAAAAACTTACGTTTATTTATCCAAAGATCTTAACCAGCGCTTTCCGGCGGGAGTCAGAATGAAAATGAGATAGATTAATCCTAATCCTCCTAAAATACTATATAATAAAACTGCTGCACTCATCGTTTTTCTTTTTTATTTGTTAATAATGTAATAAATGCACCTATGGCTATTACAGTAGCCGCTGTTCCAGATATATATATCACAACTATCTTATCGGGAATAATGTCCAGTGTCGCCGTAATAACGGCTCCCCCGATAATCAACTTGGATATATCCAACAAATACCTTGCAACCTCTTTGGGGATGCTTACACTTTCTTCCTTTACAATCGGAAGCAAATGAAAATTCACATTCTGTTTTCTTTTCATAGCTAATATGTTTAGTTATACGAAAACAAAGGTAGAAAAGATTTCGAACCTTTCCTACCTTTTATGGATTATTTTCGTGATAAAGACGGCTTTAGAAATACCCGTGCGTTTTCACATCTCCATATTTAAGGGCTATCTCCACCCGTTTGACAGTGAATGTATTGTCATCCTCGGACTGGAAACCGATGCGGTTATATCCCTGTTTGAGGATTTTGTCGGGCAGGATAAAGGCATATTCCTTTTCTTCTCCTTCCAGCCCGCGTTCCCTGTCGTACAGGCGGGTGTAGGCCGGCATTTCCTTTTCAACCGCTTCCCCGTTTACCGTCAGCCGGCAGACCGTCGGCCGACTGGTACGGATGAATAGGATTGCTTCTTGCGGATATCCTTCTTCTACCGAATCCCCGATATAGAGATCCGCCTCTTTCCGTTCGCCTTTGCCTATTTTTAACGGAAGGGGGGAATCTGGTTTTATATTGTACTGGACAACTCCGTCGGACAGTGCATATATCTTATTCCTGCCTTTTAAAGTTTCCAACGATCCCAATTCCCGGAGCAGTTCCGGCATCATGATGCGGCAAACCTGGCCGCCGTCTTCCAGATATAGCTTCCCGTCATGTTCGGAATTGAACGCGCCGAAATAGTAGTTGAACAGGTAGATCCCGTCTGCCCCCTGCGAGAGGATGTGGGAACACATACCCCTGTGCATGCCGTGTGACCAGAATTCCCGCGGGCGGTAGCCTCCGTCGTCGATCGAACTATAGAACGGTATGTTGAGGTCCTTCCCCATTTCTTCCCTGAACTTGGCTACCGGCATGGCGGGATCGCCCCTCCAATGGACACCTGTACTGATAAAGTCCAGCAGTCCGAGGCGCAGCCATTCGCGTATATCCAGTCCTTTCATCATGTTTTGTTCGACTGTCGGCGCTACACGTGCGGAGAGCAGGATCTTTCTGCCTTGTTTGGCTGAAATCTCATCCACTTTCTGGCGGATGTCTTTTACCAATTGTGTCATAAGCGGTGCGTTCTGCGGTCCTGTGCCTGACTTGAAGTAAACGATAAAGCGCATGAAATCGAGATCGTATCCATCGATTATGTCGGCGTAATTTTCCAATTGCTCGGAAATGATCGCCAACTTACGATCGCGGACTTCCTTTATGGCAAAGTCAAAAGCTCCGCCGCTGTTATAACCTTGTGTCGTGTCGTTCAGCCAGTATTCCGGATGCTGAATCCAGAAATCGGTGTACCAGATCGGACAACGGGTGGTCGTATCATTGAAATGCAGGTCGTTCATCCGATAGGTGATGAAGGCTTCCATCCCCTTCGCCTTTGCCCTTTTTAAGGTATAAGTGACCAAGTCCGTCCCCTCCTTTTCCAGATTCAGATGGTTCCGGTAGTAATTTCGGAAAGAGTTATATTGGGCCGTGTCGCAGCCGCAATCCAACGTCCCGTTCAGGTCGTCTCCCATCACATGGCCATATTGGGAACGGACATAGAAGAAATCGCTGCCGGAGCACATCATATAGGTCGTGACCTGTGAGTTCGCCACCATATCGACACAGGAGTCCAGGTCGGCAAGCGTCAGCGGACGATACTTGAACCAACGGTTTCCTAACAGGTCGGAACCGTCGTTGTTATGAATGATCCGGAATGTCCGTTCGGGAACCTTTTTTGCATCGGGTACACAGGCAAAGAAAGCCTGTGCACAAAGGATAAGCAGGAAATAGTTGGTTATAAGTGATTTCATTTGTTTTTGCATACGTGTTTTTCTTATTTTCCAAGATGTCCAAAAGTAAGCAAAGTCACAAATATGCAAATGTGTTTTTTGTCGGATTTATTTAGATATTTGGCTAAATGGCGGAAAGTTACAACGTCTCTGCGTATTTGACCAGTTGGAGAACCTGCTGAGGCTCGTCAAAGTCGATCTTATTGCTTTTTATATACGCCTTTATCGGCTCCTGTTGTTCTTTCGGATATAGTTTCAGGAACTGTTTGGGAGTCTGGAAGGTTTTTTCTTTCCCGTTCTTTTTCATCGTGTATCTTTTTTCGACATCGCCAATGATGATCTTCTCCGTTTCGAGTTTATAGGAATGTCCGCTGGCCTGGATACTCGAATACGAATCGACGGAAGCAGTCTCCGAGCGTCCTCCGTATCCGACCTGTTTTCCCTGCGGGCGGGATCGTCCCCTGAAGGTAACGGCCAGATAAGGTTCCTGGCTCAGACGTTCCTGTGCCAGGCCTTTCGAGGCCAACTGGAAAATGCGGTTACCGATTTTCAGCGTCCTTACCATATCCGGTTCGGCAAAGAGCTTGATGTTATTATTATCGTTTTCATCAATAAACATAAAGGCATTCCTTGCCAAGCTGTAGTTGACCTTCACGCCGAACACCCTCCCGTCCTTGTAATAGATCAGGCTTTTCTGGAAGTCGTTGAAGAGGTATTCGGGCTGGCCTTCCTGGGCGGATAGCCCGGAAATCGTGGCGATCAGGGAGATGAGCAAGATATAAATAAGCTTTTTCATGATATCCGACGTTTTAATTCTTACGAAAGATACGTATTGTTTTGGATATAACAAAAAAAGCCGCCTCTTTTTACAGAGACGGCCTTTCGGATATATGGAATAAGTTTGTTATTACTTAACCAAAGCAGCGAATTCGCTGTTAGTTGCATATTTAGCAAATTCCAGGTCGATAGCAGCTTCTTTAGCCATAGCCTTGTCGGCAGCGATAGCAGCTTTCAGGTTGCTGATAACTGCGTTAGCGTCGTTGGTACGAGCAGCTACGATAGCTTTCAGGTAAGAAGTTGTAGCGTCGGGCTTAGCAACTGCGTTCAAAGTCTGAGATGCTTTGCTGTAATCCTTAGTCAGGATCTGAGCCAGAGCAGCGTTGTTAGACTTAACTGAACCGAAAGAGTTGGCAGCCTTAGCCCATTCGCCCTGTTCCAGGTACAGAACACCCAGAGCTTCGCCCAATTCAGCAACGCCTGCTGCGCTACCGAACAACTGCTGAGCCTTAGCCTGGTCACCCTTTGTCAAAGCGATCAAACCTAAGTTCATGTTTGCAGACGGATTCGCTTTTACAGAGTTTGATTTGTTGAACATCTGTTCTGCCTTAGCCAGGTCGCCGGCGCGGAATGCCATCATACCGATGTTGTTCCAAGTGCGGTAGCAGTTAGGATACAGTTCGGAAGCCTTTGTATAGATCGCCATCTTTTCTGCGTCGTTGTTAGTCAGAGTAGCAGCGTACAGGATTTCTTCGATGTTCAGTTCAGAAGGATTGCTCTTAGCCAATGCGCTGATTTCGTCGTCAGACTTACCGATGATTTCGATGTTGGCCGTCAAACGGGAACGACGAAGTTGCGGCAGGATTGTTTCAGCCAGGTCAGAGTAAACGGCAGAGATATTTTTGATTTCTTTTTCTCTTGTTTCAGGATCCTGGTACATAGAGATAACTCTCAGCACGAGGTCTTTATCCTGCAAGTTGGAAGCAGCTACCAATTCTTTGAAGCCTTCCCAGTCCTGAGCAGTGTAACGAGCGTCAACCGGAGCGTCAACTTTCATTTTCTTCAACTCTTTAGCCAGATATTTGCTTGTGTTGCCTTCACGATTTTCAGCCAGGCCGGTATTCAGTTTAACACCACCGTCGGGAGAAGCGTAAGCAGAGATTTCGATTGCCACGTTCTGGTTAGGAGCTTCGTCGGCATTCTTAACAAGTTCTTTCCATTCTTTGATTGCGTCGGAGTTCAACTCTTTGGCACGCAGGTTGGCCTGCTGGATAAGGAACATGATGTTTGCGTCGTGAGCTTCTTTGATGATACGCTGGAATTTGTCTGCTGCGATAGCTGCGTTGGCAGTAGCTGCGTCAGCCAATTCAGATGTAGCGATCACACCTTCGCCGATTTTAACATCCGGCAATTTAACTGTCTTGTTCTTGATCTTTGCGTCGAAAGTCAGATACAATTCAGATTTTTTCATTTCCGGTTTGTAAGTGAAAGCAGATTTCATGGTTACGTTGGCACCTTCTTTCTGCGGGATAACCTGGTTGTTACCCTTTACTTTTTCACCTTGGTAAGTGTAAGAAGTTCCCCATGCTTCACCACCGGCATAACGCAGAACCGGAGTTACAGTTACAACAGCTTTCTTGTTGAACCATTTTGCAGGGAATGTGGCATTGATAGTCACAGGAACTTTGCCTCCGATGGCCTCAAGCGGCTGCGGTTCAGCTTTGATGTACTCTTCAGCTAACGGTTTCAACTTGTTTGAACAAGAAGAAAAAGTCAGAATTGCTGCCAATACGAGGAAAGGCATTAAATACTTTTTGTTCATAATTTGATGTAAGTTTAAAATGTTACTATGTTTATATATTCACTTTCAATTATCCCTTAGCCATCAAAGTGCAAAACTAAAGCATTTTTTTGTTATGAAGAGCAAACAAGAGATAAAATCTTTCTAATTAATACTTATTAATGAATCTTGTCTCCATTTTTTCCTGTCTGATGTCAAAACAGATAGGAAATGAATCCGATGAATCTTGCCGGATTTTACCGGACCCTTATTGTCAAATTTTAATCAAAACAAGGCTTTTTGAGTATAAAGTTTGTTATTATAAACAATCTTCACGATATACACGCCGGCCGGGATCGGACCGATCGGTATGATCGCCTGTTGCCCGGCGATGGAATAATTGCGCACGGGCTTTCCGGTGAGCGATACCAGAGTGAGCGAAGCCCGGCTGACGGGGATTGTAAAGTCGATGCGGATCGTCTGTCGGAACCTGTCGACAGACAGGCTGACATCCGTTGCCGCTTCTATGCGTTCGTTGGCTGTCCCGCCTCCTTCGTTCGGGTCCATTCCGTTGCAGACGGGAGCAGTCACTCCGACAGGATCGAGCCAGTATTTGAGCTGCATGCTGCTATCGATCGGTTCGGTCCAGCTTTTTTGTATGGAGAAAAAGAAGTCTTCGACCGGATTGGCACAGTTGGAAGCGCCGCCTGTCAAGCCTCCGATAACCCGGTTGTCGCTATCTAAAAGGGGAGACCCGGACGAACCTCCGGCCGTACAGCCTGTCGCCCAGCGGGCTACCTTCCAGTGCGAATTCTCATTGAAGTCGGTGGCCTGTATTTTGTAGGTCGCCAGTTCCACGTCCCCTTCGGCGAGGTTAAGCCGCTTGAGCGACCCGCCCGGATGATGGATGCAGGTATAAGGTGCTGTCCCCGCGTCCTGTGCGTTCCAGCCGGCATAATAGGCCCGGTAATCGGCGGGCGGCGTGTCTTGCAATTCCAGTAGTGCCATATCCGTCCATTCGTTCACGGCCCGGAAATGCGCCGAAGCGACGGTCTGGTCGGTGCGTCCGGGTTCAACCGGGCTGCACTGGGGGCTGTTGTAATTGAAGTAACAGACGATCTTGCCCGCCACCTCTTCATAATCCGGGTTTTTGATTTGGAACTGGTTGTTCAGGCAGTGCGAGGCGGTAAGGAGATAAGGTTTCCCGTCGTTTGCCGTGTTGTTGACAAGCGTACCTGTACAGCCGATTTGTCCGTCGATAATCAAAAGCACAACGCTTCGTTCGATGTCGTCGTAGCGGGTTGTCGTATCTTGGTAGCAGGCGATGGTCGGCATACATTGGAAGGCCGTAAAGTCGGGCTGCGGTTCCGATACTCTGAGGTCCCGGTAGCCGTGGTTCACCTCGCCGACCGCGAGTTTGCCGGGGAAAGCGACTTCCGCCGGTTCCTGGTATTCGATGATCAGTCTGTCTCCCCGGATCGGGGCGACGGGCAGAATGCCGCGTTCCGAATTGTTCAGGTGGTTGAACGAGCCTGATACTTCCGATTGGTCGCTATTATAAAGGAATACGCGTGCGCCTTCGGGCAGGTGGTATTCGCTGAACATTATATTGAGGGAGAGCGCTCCTTCGGAACGTATTCCGAGCCGCCAGACCTTTGTCCCGTCGGGCAGGGTGAAACGGACCCCGGAGTTCTCCGGCGTATAGTCCGTCATGAACTTATAGGCAAAACGGAATCCGCTTCTGAGGCCGGTCGCTTCGAGCGAGTCGAGCCGGAGCTGCTCCGCCAGGTCGAACGGGGGCATTGTGATAAACATTTCCTCGGTCAGGCTTTTGGTGGCCGTGAGAGGCAACGGACGTCCTCCATGACTGATCTGTGCCTTGACGGAAACACTAAGAAACAGGCATAACCCGAAGTATATGATAAGATGCTTTGCCATAGTGGCGGCAAATATACGATTTTAAGGAAATAATCGGCTATTTCAGATTCATTTTAAATCGCATTTCCGCCTTGATGCCGGCAGGAAATGTGCAATCCTCTTCGTTAATATCGCCTTATTCTAAAGGCTTTGGGCTGAGTGCCCGATTTTGAGGTAACGAGTTGGCAACCGTGCCTATTACTGTGCCTTTCTGTGGTATGCTTTCAAGTAATTCTTTGGTAACAAAGATATTAGGTTTATCTGAATACAAAGAATTATTCAAAAAAAATATCTCGATTTTAGAAAAAGCATCATATCTTTGTGCCAAGATGTTTTTTAATGAAAGAATATGGCGAAAATCAAAGTTCAAGATACAGAAGTAACTATCATAACATGCAATGATAAAGACTATATATCCTTAACAGACATGGTACGTAACATTGATAACGGACTTGCTCTTATTGAAAAGTGGTTACGTAACAAGAATACCATTGAGTTCTTGGGGATATGGGAAGAAATGTACAATCCTCAATTTAATTCCCCCGAATTCGAGGGAATTAAAAATGAAGCAGGCTTAAATCGTTTTGTCCTTTCCGTAAAACAATGGACGGAAAAGACAAACTCTAAAGGAATTATAGCAAAAGCCGGGCGTTATGGAGGGACATATGCCCATAAAGACATTGCTTTCGAGTTTGCTACATGGGTATCTCCGCAATTTAAGTTGTATCTACTGAAAGAGTTTCAACGTCTAAAAGAGGAAGAGCAGGTTCAACTCGGCTGGACAGCTAAACGTGAACTGTCAAAGATTAACTACCGTATTCATACTGATGCCATCAAGCAGAATCTTATCCCGGCAGAAGTCACTCCATCACAGGCAAGCATTATTTATGCAGAAGAGGCAGATGTACTCAATGTAGCTATGTTTGGAAAGACTGCCAAGATGTGGCGTGAAGAGCATTCTGATCTGAAAGGTAATATCCGGGATTATGCCTCTATCAATGAGCTGATTTGCCTTTCCAACATGGAAAATTTGAATGCTGTGTTCATTGACCAAGGTATTTCACAAGGTGAACGGCTTATTAAATTGAATCAGATTGCCATTCAGCAAATGCATGTGTTGGAAGATAGCGGAAATAGAAAATTGTTGAAATAAAGACGGAAGCTAACATGCCTTTTCTAATGTAGGTTTCCGTTCTCTTGTTACATCATTGCCGTTTCAAATATTCTCTGATTTCCATATCTCTTTTGCTACATGTCGTATTTACCTTTTTGGCCGTTGGCTTCGTCTGTCACCGCAAATGCTTTATTAATAAGCCTGTCAATGCCATTTCTCCCTTTTTATTCGTTTATTCCAGAGATTTTCGCTAAGTTTGCCCGTCCGTTCAAGGATGCGATTCTAAAACCAATATTATAAATTAAAATACAAACGCTATGGCAACAACTCCTTTCAAGTATCAGGCTCCGTTCCCATTGGGCCCGGATACGACAGAGTATTATCTGCTTACAAAAGATTATGTTTCGGTTTCCGAGTTCGAAGGGACTCCGGTTCTGAAAGTCGCGAAAGAAGGTCTTACGGCAATGGCTAATGCCGCTTTTCGTGATGTTTCGTTTATGCTTCGCCGTTCGCACAACGAGCAGGTGGCTAAGATCCTGAGCGATCCGGAAGCAAGTGATAACGACAAATATGTAGCGTTGACTTTCTTGCGTAACGCAGAAGTTGCTGCTAAGGGTGTACTTCCTTTCTGCCAGGATACCGGTACGGCTATCATCCACGGCGAAAAGGGACAGCAGGTGTGGACCGGCTACTGCGACGAAGAGGCGCTTTCGTTGGGTGTCTATAAAACCTATACGGAAGAAAACCTGCGCTATTCGCAGAACGCTCCCCTGAACATGTACGACGAGGTGAACACCAAGTGCAACCTGCCGGCCCAGATCGACATCGAAGCTACGGAAGGCATGGAATATAAATTCCTGTGCGTGACAAAGGGCGGCGGTTCCGCCAACAAGACGTACCTGTACCAGGAAACAAAAGCGATCCTGAACCCCGGCACTTTGGTCCCCTTCATCATCGAAAAGATCAAGACATTGGGTACGGCCGCTTGTCCTCCTTATCATATCGCAGTGGTGATCGGCGGCACTTCTGCCGAGAAGAACCTGCTGACGGTGAAGCTGGCTTCTACGCATTATTATGACGAATTGCCTACGACCGGCAACGAGTATGGCCGTGCTTTCCGGGATATCGAGCTGGAAAAAGAAGTGCTGGCCGAAGTGCACAATATCGGCCTGGGCGCCCAGTTCGGCGGCAAGTATCTGGCACATGATATCCGTATCATCCGCCTGCCGCGCCACGGCGCTTCCTGTCCGGTCGGTTTGGGCGTTAGCTGCTCGGCTGACCGTAACGTGAAATGCAAGATCAACAAAGACGGCATCTGGATCGAGAAGCTGGACAGCCATCCGGGCGAACTGATCCCGGCTGAACTGCGCCAGGCAGGCGAAGGCGACGCTGTCAAGATCGACCTGAACCAGCCGATGGCCGATATTCTGAAAGAACTGGACAAATATCCGGTGTCTACACGCCTGTCGCTCAACGGTACGATCATCGTAGGCCGCGACATCGCTCACGCCAAGTTGAAGGAACGCCTGGACCGCGGTGAAGACCTGCCCCAGTATATCAAGGATCATCCTATCTATTATGCCGGTCCGGCCAAGACTCCTGCCGGTATGGCTTGCGGTTCCATGGGCCCGACGACTGCCGGCCGTATGGACCCGTATGTCGGTCTGTTCCAGAGCCACGGCGGCAGCATGATCATGTTGGCGAAAGGCAACCGTAGCCAGCAGGTGACGGATGCTTGCCAGAAATATGGCGGTTTCTATTTGGGAAGTATCGGCGGCCCGGCTGCTATCCTGGCACAGAACAACATCAAGAGCATCGAATGTGTGGAATATCCCGAACTGGGCATGGAAGCCATCTGGAAGATCGAAGTGGAAGACTTCCCCGCATTCATTCTGGTAGACAACAAAGGCAACGATTTCTTCAAACAGATCAAACCGCGTTGCACTTGCAGCAAGTAAGACGTACTTTACCTTAATATATATAAGAGAGAGGGAGTGAAAAAATCATTCCCTCTTTTTTTATTGTACATCACGGCTCTTTTATTTAAAGCCGTATCGATGATGAAGTCTCCTGCTCGAAGAATTTTAGTTTCAGCCTGGGAAAAGTTTGAAACTAAAGTTTCATATGGTTGCTTGCTTTGAAACTTTAGTTTCACTTAAGGGAAACTTTAGTTTCATCGGTCGAAACTAAAGTTTCAAGCCGTGAAACAAAAGTTTCGACCGTAGAGACTTTTGTTTCGCGGCAGGAAACAATGTCGTTTGTGTCGCCAACCTTCCCTTGATGTTCCCTTCGAAAGACATGGCAAAGGAAAGCATAAAAAAAACTGTCATCCTTTTTATCCCTAAAACCTAAGGGGTATGTTGTATAAATGGTATTCTTTTGTCCTGTAACCCATATGTTTTGGAAAATTATGAATGTTTTTTCTTGTTGATTCGGAAAACCTATTTACCTTTGCAACGATTCCGTAGTGGGCAGCGGCTCACAGGGCGCGGGGTCAATTACATATTGTAAGCATTTTACGAAGATTATTCCAATCTTTAAAATCGGCAAAATTTTAAGCTTAGTGGAATAATGGACAGAAAATGCTTGCGCTGGTTACGTATAAGTTTATCTACCATTTTTATGGGAAGATTGTTATATCGTATAAGGCGCGGGCTTTTGTTCTATTATTACTAAGCGGGTGTTTGCCGATACCTAAAGATTGATAATAGACAACAGACCCGCGTTTTTTTATGCCCGTTCATAATCATTCGCGGGGAGTTGTTTCTCCCCTTCGTAAAATTAGTTGTTGAACTTTTATACACTATTTTATTAACAATTAATTTTTAATGATTATGAACAAAAAGTTTTCTACTCTGGTAGCCGGTTTATTGCTGGCTTCAAGTATTGGAACTGTTAACGCTGATGTTATCGACGGGAACTTTGCCAAATACTTGACTGCTCCGAATGCAGCGAAAGTAGTGAAGGCCGGTACGTATTACCAGCTGTCTACTGCTACATCCGGTGACGTTGTAGCTATGCTTCCGACTGACAATGGCGATTACACGTTGAAAGTGGTCGGTGCTGACGATGCAACAGATGTACGCTACACCTTATGGACAATCGACGTGCAGGGAAATCCGACAGACGGTTATCGCTATTCTTTCCTGAACAAGGGAACGAATATGATTTTGTCTGTTGATCCGGCAACTGCTTTGAAAGCATTGAACAGCAATGCTGTTGCAGATGTAAAAGGGAATATCTCGGTTTGGAAGTGGCAGGATGCTCCTGATCCTGTAAAAGGGTTTGTTTTTGATAATGCACAAGCAGGTCAGTTGGCGCCGGAAGTTCTGACATCTGTGTTTGGTTCTAAAAATGACTCAACAGTGACTTTGGTGGCAGGAACTAATGGTGTGTATGCAGTCAAGTATGCATTGAATAATCCTATTGCAAGTTTGTCTGATTCTCAGTTGAAAGTTGTTCCTGCAAAACCCGAAGCCGTAGTGTTGGGTGCGGACGACTTGAACTCCATGTTGTGGACAACAACACCTGAAGGCAAATTGACATTGACATTTACAGATGATGTAAAAGGTGGCAATCCTGCTGCTGTCAATTTGTTTACGAAGCAGGCTTATAAGGCTGTAACACCGGTTGGTTTCCCGGCAAACTTCACCTATGCAGGTGAATCAGGTAAAGCGGCTTATCCGGATGCAAATAAAGATCTTACAGCTGCTTATGGCAAAATGACGAATGCAGAATATGATTATGCAGAAGCTGCTGCCACTGAAACTTTCGATAAAACTATCCAAGCGTTAATGCCGAAAGCTACATTTACAGACAACCATAAAGCTGTTTGGGCTGCAAAAAATGCAATTGGAACCAATGTTTCTGATTGGGCTACTCAAACAGATAAGAGCGAAATTGCTAAATTAATAGACGCTATTGATTTGGAAAAAGTTAAAGCTGTAAAAGATGTTCCTGGCTTAGATGAAGTAAAAGATGAAGTTCTGAAAAGTGCTTTGGCTGGTGTCAAAACTGCTATGATTAAGTTGGTGTATGCTCATCCGGGAGAATCGTATGGAGTTAAGACTGACGATATCAAGCCTGCTGCTATGGGTGCGTCTGTCGCATTTGACAGATTGGATAAAATCGTTAAAGGTAATACTTTTGACGGCGTAGCTGAAGTTGTTAAGGCTTCTGTAAAAGCAGCTGAAGAAAAGAAAGAAGCTTTGGACAAAGTGATGGATGAAACTAAGGAGGTGTTTGAAACTGAAGCTACTGCTGCCGGTTGGGTGTCTTTGCAAGCTAATCATGGTGAAAATGCAGAAGCTTCTTATTTGGCTGTCGATACTGCATTTTTGACAAGCAAGGCCGGTGACAAACATTTGGCTATGGCTATCAAAAAGTTCAAAGACAAGAATGTACGTCCGGGTAATGAAGACCGTACTCGTATGGATTTGAACGGTCGCTTCAACTTCCAGTTCGTTTGGCATCCTGCTTCCGACTCTATCGTGATTCGTACGGCCGGTTTTGCAAAGAAGGCTGACAAGACTCCGTATTGGTCAATGATGAACAAGACTGACAATCCTTTGGATTTGGGTATGTGGAGAGCTAATGAAGCTGCGAAAGAAGAAAGTAACGGAACAAAGGTTGAAATTAGCGCAAGCAATAAACCGTTCGAACAGAACTTGATCAAGATTGCTGTTTTGGCAGACAACCATCGTGAAGTGACAGTCGGTAGCTCTGAATACACTTCTGTCGGTAATGATCCTGTATCTACCATCAACACAAAAATTACCATCGGCAACAACGGCCTGTACAAGAAGACAACTTTGAAAGAAGGTGTTTACTACTTCAATTTGGTTTCCAACTTACCTTGGAGAAGTTTGGTAAATGGCAAATATATTGTTGCAAACTTCTGTGGCGGATACAACGAGTATGTGAATCCTGAAAAAGACCAGATTTACGGCACGGCTCAGAACTTCGACCACATGCCGCGTACACAGTGGGTTGTTGAACAGAATGCAGGTCCGGTAGCAAGCGAACGTACGATTAACATCTACAACCGTGAATTCCCTGAAAAGAGTGCTAAAAATATACAGCTCTACGAAGGTAACAACGGTACAGTATTCGCAGTGTTTGGTGATTATAAAGTTCCTTTTGTAGCAGATGATACATTAAGTTATAAAGCTGTTGATGCCGAAGTCCTGAAAGAAAACATCGGTTATAAGACGTATAAAGATGATGATTTGATGCACTATCGTTACACGATGGATTACTATAGCGGTATGGGCATTGGCCATAAAGTAAATGTAAGTGCTGTCGAAGCTGATTCTGTTGTATTCGTAAATGCAAAGGTTGATGAAAAGGGAACAGAATTGCAGTTGATTAAGGTAAAAGAAGAAGCATACGGTTATAAGGGTGATGTTGTCGGCCAGTTGAAGAGACAACTTTATAAGATCCGTACATACGATGGTTCCAAGTTGTCTAACAACAACAAATATATCAAACGTGGTGGCGCATCTTGGGATTCTTATGTTTTGACAGATAATGAAAGCGAAGCAGCTCTGTTCTATCTGAAAGAAAACAACCAGCTGACAGTGGACGGTAAAACTATATGCTATTATGCATTGGTTCAAAGAGTGGATTATGATACATGGACTACTTACTATCGTGCCGGTGTTCACGACGGTTCTTTGGAATTCTCCGTAGAGGACGCATGTAGTGAAACTCGTGTTGCTACATTTGCAATAGAACGCGACAATACCCCGTACTACCGTCGTCTCGGTATCACCAACAAAGAAGACGGTTTCGAAGACCTGAAGACTCCTAACGCCAAGATCTTCGATGCGCTCACAGGCGAATATCTGTATGAAGACAATAACAGCGATTATTCCAAAGGAAAGGGAATCCATTTCTTAGGAATCGAAAACAAGAAGGTGAATGTAAAGAACCCGACCCTGTATGTCGATACAGCATACGTTCGTGATGAAACGATGATGCCGCAGTATATGCTTGCAGTAGGCGTGGTAGAACACAAAGGCAAGATGGAATGCCCGATCGATCCGAGCCACAATACGGACGAATACTTGGCAGAACATCCGAACGGCTGTCCTCACGCTGTTGCTACTCAGGATTATAAGGTCGGCCGTTATTTGATCAGCTTCTCTGACTCTGTAGCGTTGGCTAAGAACTCAAGCGATTACCAGTATGACCGTGCTTATACTCGTCTGGGCTTCGTGGAAGCTAAACACATCGGTGATACATTGGTTATCTACCGCAACGGTGTTCCGGGAACAGCTACTGCCGATTCTATCTTCTTGGGCGACAACGAACCGAACAAGCGTACTTGGGCATTGGATGCTGATCCGAGCAAGAACACGAAGGCTGACTCTATCCATGCCGCTCACAAGTATGGTATCAAGAATGCCGTATTCGCATTCCGTCTGGTAGATGATGCTCCTGAAGCTAACTTCTTGATCGAATCTACAGTAGAAGCTCCGAAGGCAACTTGGGGTGGCTGGATCAAGAACCAGAACGGTGTTCCTGTAATCGCTCATTATGAAAACTATAATGAAGCAGCCTTGGATGCTCTTGTATTCAACATCGAACCTTCATCTGAAGAAGCAACCGATAATGAAACAATCGCAACAACCGAGGTGAAAGTTATCGCAGGCGAAGGCCAGGTAACCATCGCTAACGCTGCCGGCAAGAAGGTGGTTATCAGCAACATCTTAGGCCAGGTAGTAGCCAACACGGTTCTGACTTCCGACAACGCTGCAATCGCTGCTCCTCAAGGTGTGGTAGTAGTAGCTGTCGAAGGCGAAGCTGCTGTTAAGGCAATTGTAAAATAAAGGAAGATATTTTATAATCAAATAATTCTAAAATGTTTGGCCGCGTGCCGTGGAAACGGCAATTACCCTGCGACAGGCGAACAGGCGGTCGGATTTAATATTAATAATACTAAAGTATATTGAATTGAAAAGTTCAATGTAGCCGGTAGCCCTGTGAAGGACGAAAGCATACAGAAAACAAGCCCCGGAGGTGATCGACATCTTCGGGGCTTCGTTTTTCCATCTCATTCATTCATATAAGCGCATACAAATTCTGTCAAGTAGCGAAATAATGGCCTGAATTTGTCTCAACGATGGTCATTGGTGGTCGAAATGGACGTGAATGATGTCGAAAATAGCAGAAAAAAGGAGGGATTTGAACTGAAGAAACGATGGAAAAAGCCTCTTTTTTGCGTAGTTGAGCAAACTTTTGGACAGCAGGAGGGAGCATGGATGGAAATATCGGCGGAGGTTAATGGCTTTGTTATCATTGTGCTACGAGTTATGGGGGTGGACGTGGTGGACGTTAAAATGCACTTTTGTAACTTTATATGTAATGGTCATGGGTATTAGGTAGAATAAAACCATTACCATTGTGTATAAAGTATTGAAAACGCATAATAACGTCCACCACGTCCACCCCTTTTTGCCTCCCATCCGAAAAAAACAGCTCCCGTCCCCAAAAATAGGGGACGGGAGCCGTTTGGAATTTATACACGTATGTGTTTTACCGATTCTTAATCCTGGCGTTCGCGGCGAGGACCACGGTCTCCGCGATCCTGACGGGGTCCACGATCTCCACGTTCCGGTCTCGGACCGCGTTCGGGTCTCGGCGGACGTTCTTCGTAACCTTCCGGTTTCGGCAGCAGGACTTTGTGGGATAATTTGAATTTGCCGGTCTTGGCGTCGATGTCTACCAACTTGACGCTGATAGTATCGCCTTCTTTCAAACCGGCCTGTTCAACTGTTTCCAGACGTTTCCAGTCGATTTCGGAAATATGGAGCAAGCCGTCTTTGCCCGGCATGAATTCAACGAACGCGCCGTAAGGCATGATGGAAGAGATCTTTCCTTCGTAGGTTTCACCGATTTCAGGAACAGCGACGATACTTTTGATGGCACGTATAGCCGCATCGATTGTCGCTTTGTTTGTTCCGGAGATTTCGATTTTGCCCACTCCTTCATCTTCTTCAATAGTAATGATGGCACCCGTCTTTTCCTGAATGCCCTGGATGATCTTGCCGCCCGGGCCGATTACCGCACCGATAAATTCTTTGCCGATCGTCATAGTCTCGATTCTCGGAGCGTGAGGCTTCAGATCCGAACGAACTTCCGGCTGGGCTTCTGTGATCTTACCTAAGATGTACATACGGCCTTCTTTTGCCTGTGCCAATGCGTTTTCAAGAATTTCGTATGACAGGCCGTCTACCTTGATATCCATCTGAGTGGCAGTGATACCGTCTTTTGTGCCTGTTACCTTGAAGTCCATATCGCCCAAGTGGTCTTCGTCTCCCAAGATATCGGACAGGATGGCGTAGTTCTGACCTTTGTTTTCGGAGATCAGGCCCATTGCAATACCGGATACCGGCTTCTTCATCGGAACGCCTGCGTCTCTCAACGCCAGCGTACCGGCACATACGGTTGCCATTGAAGAGGAACCGTTAGACTCTAAGATGTCGGAGATCACGCGTACCACGTAAGGATAGTTTGTCGGGATCATCCGTTTCAATGCACGGTGGGCCAGGTTCCCGTGGCCGATTTCACGACGTCCCACACCGCGGGAAGCTTTTGCTTCGCCTGTAGAGAACGGAGGGAAGTTATAATGTAAAAGGAAACGTTCTTTTCCGTGGTTCAGTACGTCGTCGATCATCTTTTCATCGGCTTTTGTACCTAAGGTGACAGTCGAGAGCGACTGTGTTTCGCCACGTGTGAAGATCGCAGAACCGTGAGGGCCGGGCAGACAGTCCGTTTCGATCCAGATCGGACGGATTTCAGTGGTCTTACGGCCATCCAGACGCTTCCCTTCATCCAGGATAGCGCGGCGCATCGCTTCTTTTTCTACATCGTGGTAATAGCGGCCGATCATTTCAGCCTTTTCGTCCGTCAATTCTTCTTCTGAGAACTGGGCTTTATATTCTTCTACGATTGCTTCGAATGCTTCGGCACGCTGATGTTTGTCAGTACCGGATGTTGCAACGGCGTAGGCCTTTGCGTAACATTTTTCGTGTACATCCTTGCGTAGCTCGTCATCATTGACTTCGTGGCAGTATTCGCGTTTGACCAGTTTGCCGCATGCTTCGGACAGTTCGAGCTGTGCCTGGCACTGTACTTTGATCGCTTCGTGTGCAACTTTGATCGCTTCGAGCATTTCCGATTCCTGGACTTCGTCCATTTCGCCTTCCACCATCATGATGTTGTCAAGCGTGGCACCCACCATAATATCAATATCTGCTTTTTCCAATTCAGAGAACGTGGGGTTGACTACGTACTTGCCATCGATACGTGCGACGCGGCATTCGGAGATCGGTCCGTTGAAGGGTATGTCCGATACGGCCAATGCGGCGGAAGCAGCCAGTCCGGCCAGTGCATCCGGCATGTCTTCACCGTCTGCGGAAAATAATATAACATTTACATATACTTCGGCATGGTAATTGTCCGGAAAAAGAGGACGGAGGGCGCGGTCGACCAAACGGGAAGTCAGGATTTCGTAGTCGGAAGCTTTACCTTCTCTTTTTGTAAAACCTCCCGGGAAACGGCCGAATGCCGAGAATTTTTCTTTGTACTCTACTTGTAACGGCATGAAGTCAACACCCGGGTTTGCATCTTTAGCGGCGCAAACAGTAGCCAGCAACATGGTGTTGCCCATACGCACGGTTACCGAACCGTCCGCCTGTTTTGCCAATTTCCCGGTTTCGATGGTGATGGTTCTTCCATCAGCCAATTCGATCGTCTTGTTAATTGGATTAAGCATAATCTTTTCTTATTTTTCTATCTGTAAAAATTGGTGCAAATGTAGTGAAAGTTTATCTGTAAACGTGTGAAAATGAAAATAAAAAACATGAGAAATGCTCTTTTTTATAAAAATAGCGGGAAGATTTAGCGAATAATAGTGCCACAATTGTAAATTAATGTATATTTGCAGCGGATTAAAACAAGAAGTAAAGATATGATGAAACAAATATCCACACGGATGTTGACTGTTTTAGGACTGTGCATGTTCTTATTCTCTGCTTGTAACAACTCCTCGGATTTCACCGTGAAGGGAGTCGTGGCGGGGGCTGACGGTCAGCTTATGTATTTAGAGAATGTCGGTATATCGAATGTGGTTACACTCGATTCCATCAAGTTGGCTCCCGGCGGGAAGTTCAAGTTTACGGAAAAGCGTCCCGAATATCCGGACTTTTATCGTCTGCGTCTGAATAACCAGTTGATCAACTTCGCAGTCGATTCGACCGAAACTATTTCCTTCGTCGCCGATGCCGGTACTTTCGCAACTTCCTATTCGGTGGAAGGATCTGAAAACTCAAAGGCGATAAAGGCGATCACCTTGGCGCAACTGGATGCAAACCAAGCGATCAGCCGCCTGCGGAAGGAATATGAAGATAAGATGATTTCAGATACGACCTACCGTACGAAGGTTTTGGCTGCTGCCGACGCCTATAAAGAAGTCGCCCGGAAGTATATTTATTCGGCGCCGATGTCCACGGCTGCCTATTTTGCTTTGTTCCAGCAGATCGACGGCTTGTTGTTCTTTGATTTGTACGACAGGAATGATGTCAAGGCATACGGGGCGGTTGCAACCAGCTACGATCATACTTATCCGGAAAGTCCGCGTTCGAAGCATTTGTATAATCTGACATTGCAATCCATGAAGGTCTTGCGTGCCCAACGTCCTGTCGACTACAGCAATGTGGAAACAAGGGAAATCTCATTCCTTGATATCGAATTGCCGGATGTTCGGGGCGAAGTGGTAAAACTGTCTTCGGTTGCTCCCGGCAACGTCGTTTTGATAAACTTTACGGCTTATCAGACGGAATGGTCGCCGGCTTTGAATATGGCGCTGGGTGAGTTGTACACGAAATACCATGGCCAGGGGCTTGAGGTTTATCAGGTTTCGTTGGATAGCGATTTCCATTTCTGGAGAAACGGAGCTTCCAATTTGCCGTGGATCACTGTCCGCGACCCGCAGTCTGTTTATTCGCAAGTGGCAGGTTTGTACAATGTAAAGCAATTGCCTGCCCTTTTCATCCTTGACCGCAAAGGGAACTTGGTCAAGCGTGTCGAAGACGTGAAGAAACTGGAAGCAGACGTAAAAGCGGTGCTTTGATTTATGATTTGTAAATCCTAACATGTTGTAAAGCACTTCAAAAGGATTTGCGTTCTTGAAAAGATCGTTTATCTTTGCAAAGTCTAAAAATACAGAGAAAGAGGAGTTCCGGCCAAGCAGTTGGTCGGGATTCTTTTTTTATTGTGCGGTAATCAATAATAACAATTTAAATAAATAGGAGGATTTAGTATGGCAGTGAGCTATATGACGAAAGATGGTTATGATAAGATTTTGGCTGAAATCAATTATCTGGAAACCGTGAAACGTCCGGAAATATCTGCCCAGATTGCAGAGGCCCGTGACAAAGGCGATTTGTCTGAAAATGCTGAGTATGACGCAGCAAAGGAAGCGCAAGGCATTATGGAAGCAAAACTTGCCCAGTTGAAGGGCTTGATCTCTAATGCCCGCCTGATAGACGAAACGCGTGTTCAAACAGACGAAGTCCAGATCCTGAACAAGGTCAAGATCAAGAACACCAAAAACAATGCAGTCATGACGTACACTCTGGTTTCCGACTCGGAAGCAAACCTGAAAGAAGGCAAGATTGCGGTCAGCACTCCGATTGCGCAGGGGCTGATGGGAAAAAAGGTAGGCGACATTGTGGAAATCAAAGTCCCATCCGGTATGATGAGCTTTGAAATTATGGATATATCGATTTAATAATATACCATTATGGCATCTATATTCAGTAGAATTGTGGCAGGTGAGATCCCTTGCCATAAAGTAGCGGAAGACGAAGAGTTTTTCGCTTTTCTGGACATCAACCCGGTAGCTGTCGGCCATACGTTGGTGATTCCGAAAAAAGAGGTCGACTATATTTTCGACATAGAAGATCCCCTGCTCGGACGTATGATGGCATTTGCCAAACGGGTGGCTCGTGCACAGGAAGCTGTTATTCCTTGCAAGCGGGTCGGTTTGGCTGTAATGGGACTGGAAGTTCCCCATGCGCATATTCATTTAATTCCGATCCGGAAGGAGTCGGATATGTATTTTGGCGGAAAGAAAATGGAGATTACTCAGGACGTGCTCGCAGACACTGCCGCACGGATAAAAAATGCCTTTAAATAAATAAGCTAAAGTCTTTTTGATATAAAAACTTTATGTATATTTGTGACCGCTTCTTCCTCTGTATGATAATATTGAGAGGGAGGAAGCGGTTTTTTTGTAAAGATTCATTAGTGGTTTTTACTCATAAATTTGTTAACCTTAGAAGAAAGGCCCCCCTTGTGAAAGGACGGCCTTCTTTTTTTAACACACAATCATCGTTATACGCTATTTTGTTTTGAGTTTTTAATCAACTTTGGTAATGGAACCGCTCCCGACAATGCTCTTTTCCTTTATGTCCGGATTCCCTTTGTACCGGATAGTTCCGCTTCCGGCTATTTTGGTGGATATTGCCTTGTTTGCGGTGATCTCGATATGGGTGCTTCCGGCCGCCTCGCAATTAAGTTCTTCGGTCTCCAGGCCGAACGCTTTGATCTTGCTGCTACCGGCGCTTTTTATATTTATCTTTTCTGTTTTACCGCTCAGTGAGACTGTGCCGCTACCCGCGATTTCGCAATCCAAACGGGTGATGGCAATGGAATCGGCTTTTATGGTTCCTCCTCCTGCGAATTTGATTTCCAGCTTCTTGCCGCTGAGACCTTTGCCTAAGTCGCAATTGCCTCCGCCTGCCATTTCGAACTCTTTCAAGGCGGTCGAGTTGGTTGTCACGATAAAGCGGGTGGGGTTGATTCCGGTATGCTTGTTTTTGGGGCGGACAACCAGCTCTTTGTTATGGGTATTGATATCCAGAATATCCATGATATTTTGGTCTGTCTCGACTTTCAAATAGGGGGCGTCGTCCGATTGCATGTACTTGAGGTTGATGTTCTCTCCCTCGATTTGTATCTCATCGTAATCCCCTATCGGGATTTCCTTGCTTACGACGTTTCCGTCACCGGAAACCTTGTTTATATGGCAAGAGCATAAAAGCCCTGCCATGAGTGCGAATGCCAGTATAAATGAATATGACTTTTTCATGATCGTGCTGTTCAAAGGGTTATATATTGAAGAAATTGTACCAGGGCAATGTGCTCCATCCGTTTATTCCGGTCTGGTAGAAGTAGATGATGCACAGTACAACGGAAACTAACCATAAGATCAGTAGCGTCCATTTTGCCGTGTTGGGCAATGGCTTTGCCTTGAACAGCTGCATACAGATAGCATATGCCAGGGCAAAGATAGGAATACCGATCAGCAGAATGAATCCGATGCATCCCATGATAGCCAGCGAAATCGGCGCTCCGGCTATCAGGTCGGCCCCGAACGGCGACAATTGATACAGGAAGCCTGTACCTCCGGCGATAAGGGCAAAGGTGACGACAACCAGTATAAAAGCAACGAGTAATAATGGCGGCAGCAGGATGGTCCCGATCAGTATGGCCATGAATTTCAGGATGAAACCAACCACGCCGACAAACAAGTCTGCCAGTTTTTGCAGAAAGCTTCTCGGTTTGTCGGAACTCACATAATCATTTACGTTATTGCTGACCTTCTCGAAACCGTCCGTAACCGTTTTGCCTATGTTTTCAAGGGTGACGCTTTGCCCGCGCATCATCAGCTTGTCGGCTGCGGTCCGTGCCAACGGCATTACCAGCCATAATATAAGGTATAGGATAATGATCGGTGCATAAGGAATGAAAAGCAGGATGATCATGGCAAGACGTACGGCCGTCACGTCCCATCCCATATAAGCGGCGATACCGCCGGCTACACCTCCCAATACCCGGTTGTCCGGATCGCGCATCAGCTTTTTCGGACCTCTGGGAATCTCCTCTTCCTGGAAAGAATGCGTTTTTGCTTCTTCGCGGTTGTCTTCTTTTTCTTCTTCGCCTTCAAAAAGTTCTTCCGGCTTGCCCATGCGCTTGATCACTTCTTCGACATGTTCGATCGTGATCACTTCATGGCCCAGCCGAACCCGTTCGTTGAACAGTTCGGAGATACGCATTTCAAAATCGTTCATAATCTCTTCCGAACCCTCTTCCTTGCGGAAGTGGATGCGAAGGTTTGCCAGATATTTATCGAGCAGTTCATAGGCATCTTCGTCAATGTGGAAAACCGTTCCTCCCAAATTAACTGTCAGTGTCTTCTTCATTGTTTTCTGATTTTAATTGTTTCTGATGTGGTTTATTGTATCGTTCAGTTCCTGCCAGGATGTTTCCAGTTCTCCAAGGAATTCTTCTCCCTTCGGGGTGAGCTGGTAATATTTGCGAGGCGGTCCTTGAGTAGATTCTATCCACTGGTAACTTAACAATTCGCTGTTCTTTAGTCTTGTCAACAGAGGATATAGGGTACCTTCCACTACAATCAATTTAGCTTCCTGTAACTTCTGGATAATGTCAGAGGTGTACGCCGGCTCTTTTTTGAGGAGCAATAGGATGCAATATTCCAATGTCCCCTTTCTCATTTGTGATTTTACGTTCTCTGCATTCATTTTATTTTGTTTTACGCTACAAATATATGTATTGCCTGTGTACTATGCAATACATACTACTATGTTTATTCTAATTTAACATTAATATTGCACAAACTGGGCGCTTTTGTGTAAAAAAGAGGCTAATCTCATGACAAATAGAATAGAAAACAGTACTTTTGCACTATCAATTCAAAACAAAGAATTATGATTTACTACCATTATGCCGAGTTGGTTCATCGACAGGCAGAAAAATATGGTTCTCGTACTGCATTGAAATATCGTGATAATGCAACCGGGAAATGGCTTAAAATATCTTGGAAGGAATTCTCTGAAAAAGTGATGCTGACGGCTAAGGCAATGGCCGAATTCGGGATAGGAGTACAGGAGAATATCGGGGTTTATTCACAGAATATGCCGCAATGTTTTTATACGGATTTCGGGGCATACGCGAACCGTGTGGTCTCTATTCCGATGTATGCGACAAATTCTCCGGGGCAGATCGAGTATATAATCAATGATGCCCATATACATACTTTGTTTGTCGGCGAGCAGTTGCAGTATAATAATGCGTTCAAGGTGCAGAAAGAATCTCAATACCTGAAGCGCCTGGTGGTGTTTGATCCGGCTGTCAAGTTGAATCCGGATGACAAGACTTCGATTTATTTTGACGATTTCCTGCGGTTGGGCGATAACGCGCATGCCGAGACAACGGTGAAGATTCGCATGAACGAAGCGGTACCGGAAGACCTGGCTACCATTATCTATACTTCCGGGACGACCGGCGAGTCCAAAGGGGTTATGCTCCATCATTCCAATTATCTGGAAGCCATGCGTATCCATGATATCCGTCTGCCGATGGTAACGGATAAGGATCTTTCCATGTGTTTCTTGCCGCTGACTCATATTTTTGAAAAAGCGTGGTCTTACTATTGCCTGCATAAGGGAGTGGTGATTGCGATCAACCAGGATCCTAAAATGATTCAGAAGACATTGCCGGAGGTACATCCTACATTGATGTGCAACGTCCCCCGCTTCTGGGAGAAGGTATATGCCGGTGTGCATGAGAAGATCAACTCGTCGTCTCCCGCCATGAAGAAAATCTTTTTGAATGCCATCGAGACCGGACGCAAGTATAACCTGGAATATAAGAATAAAGGCATCCCGGCTCCTTGCGGGTTGAAGCTGAAGTTCGAAATGTATAATAAGACCGTTTTCAATTTGCTGAAACGAGTGTTAGGGATCGAACGCGGCCGCTTTTTTCCGGTGGCCGGTGCGCCGCTTTCGGATACGGTCAATGAATTTTTGCAGTCTGTCAATATCCCTATTGTATATGGTTACGGTTTGAGCGAGACGACGGCGACCGTCTGTTTCTATCCTGAAATCGGGTTCCAGTTCGGTTCGATCGGGGAAGTCATGCCGGATGTACAGGTACGGATCGATCCGGAGAATAGTGAAATTCTGGTAAAAGGCAAGACGGTGATGTCCGGTTACTATAATAAACCGGCTGAGAACGAGAAGGCGTTTACGGAAGACGGCTATTTCCGTACGGGAGATGCCGGGCGGATGGAAGGAAACACGTTGTTCTTCACCGAACGCATCAAGGACTTGTATAAAACATCGAACGGCAAATATATCGCTCCGCAAGCGATTGAAATGGTTATGAGCGGTGATCAGTATATCGAACAGATTGCGGTTATCGGTGATCAGCGTAAGTTTGTCAGCGCGTTGATCGTTCCCGCTTATCCGTTATTGGAAAAGTATGCCGAAGAAAAAGGGCTGGCTGCCGGCAGCCGGGAAGAACTTGTCCGGAATAAGGAAATCCTCCGCCTGATCGAGACGCATATAGAGGAAAACCAGAAGAACCTGGCTTCTTATGAGAAGATCAAGCGTTTCACCTTGTTGTCCGAACCTTTTGCGATGGGGTGCGAACTGACGGATACACTCAAGCTCCGCCGTTCGGTCATTTTGCAGAAATACGCGGATCCGATCGAAAAGATGTATGAAGAAGCTTCGAATACATGCGGTAGAAATCCGATTTAGGTGGGGTAGTAGTGACGTTTTGATAGTCAGGAAAATTGAGTATCTTTGCCGGACAAATTAAAAAACAAGAAAATTTATGATCACATCAGACCAACTAAGCAATGTGTTGGAGCGCCAGCAGGCGCTGAGGGGGTATCTTTGACATAGATGGTAAGACCATCCAGTTAGAAGAAGAAGAGTTACGTACCCATGATCCCGGTTTCTGGGAAGATGCCAAACGGGCGGAAGTCCAGATGAAGAAAGTAAAAGAATTGAAAAAGTGGATCGAACTTTACAACGAGGTTCATGCTGCAGCGGAAGAATTGCAGTTGGCTTATGATTATGTAAAAGAAGGAGTCGTCAGTGAAGAAGAGGTCGATGAAGCCTATGGCAACGCCATCCGGTTGGTGGAAAGCCTGGAGTTCCGCAATATGTTGCGGCAGGAAGCCGACCAGATGAGTTGTGTGCTGAAGATCAACTCCGGCGCCGGCGGTACGGAAAGCCAGGACTGGGCCTCGATGCTACTTCGTATGTATACGCGCTGGGCGGAGGCAAACGGATATAAGATTTCCGTCGCCAACTACCAGGAAGGAGATGAGGCAGGTATTAAAACGGCGACTCTCAACATCGAGGGCGATTATGCTTACGGGTATCTGAAAGGAGAGAACGGCGTACATCGCCTGGTTCGTGTGTCTCCTTATAACGCACAAGGCAAGCGAATGACTTCATTTGCTTCTGTCTTTGTAACCCCGCTGGTCGACGATACGATCGAGGTGAAGATCGACCAGGCTGCCATCTCTTGGGATACGTTCCGTTCGGGAGGTGCCGGTGGACAGAACGTGAACAAGGTGGAATCCGGTGTACGTCTGCGCTATCAGTTTAAAGATCCTTATACGGGCGAAGAAGAAGAAATCCTGATCGAGAATACGGAAACCCGTGACCAACCCAAGAACCGCGAGAATGCGATGCGTCAGTTGCGCTCGATCTTGTACGATAAGGAATTACAGCATCGTATGGAAGAGCAGGCGAAGGTGGAAGCCGGAAAGAAAAAGATCGAATGGGGTTCCCAGATCCGCAGCTACGTGTTCGACGACCGCCGTGTGAAAGACCATCGGACGAACTACCAGACATCCGATGTAAACGGGGTCATGGATGGTAAAATCGATGATTTCATCAAGGCTTACCTGATGGAATTCGGCGCAGCGGAATCTGCTGAAAAGTAAGTTTTCTACATTAGCATTTGCATATCTCGATTATAAATCGTAATATTGCACCCGATTTCAGAGCCACGCTCTGAACAGGTCCCATAGCTCAGTTGGTTAGAGCACCTGACTCATAATCAGGGAGTCCTTGGTTCAAGCCCAAGTGGGACCACCTTTATAAATCTCCAATTGTTTAATATATAGATGATTGGAGATTTTATTTTGTCTGAATTGTTCACCAAATTAATTTCCACGAGCGGGGCGGTTAGAAAATTTTCTTAATAATTTGTGATTTTGTTTTGGGGGTTGACTCTGTACGCATACGCAGCATATTCTTTGAGTATGTCTAAATTTCTAACTAAATTTGCAAATAACATCAATGAATTATCTCATGTTGACAAATAGTGTAGATATAGAAACAGAACGCATAAATAGGCTTAAAGTAGTCAAGCATCCCAAACAAAAATACCGTCTGACAGAGGTCGCGAAAGAATGGAAGAAGCTGAATATGAACATTTAAATTGTATAAGCCATGGCAAAAAAGAAAATAGATGATGTAGAATTACTTCTGTCTAAATTTGATAAGAAGCAACTTACGGACTTTATACGCAAGGAATGTGCCAACGACAGCCAGTTCCAAGATCGGTTTCTTGCACTTGGTGCGGGAACACTGTTTAAGCCAAATCCTGCAACTTATACCTTCCGAGTGGAAAATCTGATTGAGGATTACTCTGGAAGACATGGCTACATTGAATACCGTGCCACTTTCGATTTCAATCGTGCCGTTTCCCGTATTCTCGATGAAGCTGACGAGGCAATAAAAAATCGCCAATGGGAGGTGGCTGTTGCAGTGCTGACCGGAATTGCTGCAATCGCTGAAGATATTCTCAACAGTGGAGATGACAGTGCAGGGGAACTGGGGGCAATTGTAAGCGACTGTTTTGAGAAATGGCATATACTATGCACTGATGAGTCTCTTCCTGAAAACATAAGATCAGAGATATTTGAACTTGCACTTTCCAAATTTAATGGAAAAGACCTCAAAGGCTGGGATTGGTGGTGGGATTGGATGGAAATGGCGATTGGCTTTGCAAACACTCCCGAAAAACAGTCGTGTGTGATCAAAGCTCTGGATGCCATCAAGCCTAAAGGCGATGACTGGAGTGCAAGGCATAATGCCGAGACAGCACAGAAATATAAGCTTGAGATTATGTCACGGTGTGGAACTCCGGAAGATCAATTCAAATTCATGTATGACAATGTCTCTAATCCGGATTTTCGCAAGCGGCTAATCCAGATGGCATGGGACAAATCCGACTTTGATGAAGTGCTTCGACTTGCCAAGGATGGAGTTAACCATGATGCAGAATATGAGGGACTTGTCAGCGACTGGCACAAATGGGAATATCAAGTCTATCGCGAGATTGGAGATATAGAAAATACTCTCCAATTGGCAAAATATTTCTTTTTCGGTGGTGGAAGATGGGGAGAAAAAGAATACTCTATGGCAACCATGTATGCTGTGATGAAACAGCTTATTCCAACTGACGGATGGGGAAAGTATTCCGAAACATTGATTAGCGAGACTCAGAATAAAAGAGACGTAGAACGTTTGCTATATATCTATACCCAAGAAAAGATGTGGAACGAATATATGTCTTACCTTCGGAAGAATCCATCCACATACGATATTGACGCCGCTCCCCAAAAAGTGAGGAAACTTTTTAAGGATGAAATAATCAGCCTATATGCATCGGCGATCAGAAGCTTCTTTCAACGTGCGGCTAATCGGGATTCTTATCGTGAAGGTGTCGGATTACTCCGGAATCTCATAAAGTATGGAGGAAAGTCTGAGGCTGAACAGATTGCAACTGAACAGAAATCGAGAACTCCTCGTCGACCAGCGCTGATTGACGAATTGTCGAAATTATAAGTATTCCCAATTATTAACGCTGGTAAAGCGCTAATCTATCTCAGAAATCCGTTATGTTTACATTTAAAGGTACGTTCGAATGGGCAAGTATGGGTGTCTAAAATATCCGCTTTTTTGGTAATTATCGGTCGCTTTTTAATACCGGATCCCCACTTCTTCACCTTCCCATTTGTCACAAGATACGGAAATAGGGAAATTGTTTTCGTTATATTTATAGGTATAGGTAACGGTAGAGATATTTCCTTCTCTGTTTTCGGATGTTATCTTGGTTATATTATTCCGCCGGTTCAGAAACTGGATATTCTCAAAGTCATTTGAGTTGGCATTTCGATAGTACCACCAACCTAAAAAATACATGGGGAATTCTAAATGGCTGATATTGCCGGAAGCGTTATCATATTCGTAGGTATATTTTATCAGCAAGTTGGATTCGTTGTCGAACACTTCCTGTTTGAGCAGTTGCCGGGTGGCAGGATCGAAGGTCAGGAGAGTATACCGGCCGTCTTCCGTTATCAACTTTTCTCCATCAACTGTTTGTTGGTAAATGCCGGCGAAGGTTACTTTGAACGGCAATTCGTTTGCATCGAGTTCAATCTCTTCCCTGTAACCGAAATCTCCTGCCGGTTCTCCCCCTCTGCTGACTTCGTATGTCTTGTCAGAGGTCTTGGCAAAATGAACCCAGGCATGTCCGTCGGCAACATCTTTGGGAGGCGTGTAGGAGATACCGGAAAAGGCTCCGTTTTCATAGTTGAAATGAGCCGCCTGTCCGTCCGGATATTGGAATCCGGCAAACAGATTGTCTGAGTAAACGAAAGAAGCAGTGACCTGCCCGTTTGAAAGAAGGGCACTGGGTCGCCCGTCTATGCCTGTCGGTTTGATGTCGTCATTATCACTGCAGGAAGATAGACATAATCCGGCCATCAACAGGAGGGCGGATGGAAGAGTCGAAAGTAACTTGTTCATACTGATATCTGGTGTTTGTTTCTAATAAAATGATGAATGAGGAGGAAAAAGGGTTGCATCATCCTGGCTATTTTCTTTGCAGATGTATATAATTTGCTATTTTTGTGGGATGCTATCATCATCCGGTGGCTCGGATATAAAAAGTAAGAGAATGGAAAAAGCGAATGTTACCTTGTACACGGTCATCGGAGATCCTAACCGTATCGTGAAAGCAATTCAGGAACGTTTCAAGGAGATGACCGAGGAATTTGTTTGTGGGGATGAAACGGTCGACCTGACTTTGCCGGATGGAACGCATGTCCTCTTCTCGATCAAGCACCGGCAGAACAAGCCGGATTTTATTGCTTCCCATACGTCCGGTATGGCTAATTATTTTTCGCAGGTGGAGACACCGTTGGCCGAACTGAAAGAAAATGTCTTGCGTCAGATACGCGTGTTCAATTGTGTGACGGGTATCACTTTCGATCTGAACGGCGATGAAGACCGGACGAATTATATCCTGAACCGTCTGTTCGAGATTGCCGGAGACGTGAATGGTTTTTTGCTTTATCCGAGTATGCAGATCTTTACCGGTGAAGGAAAACTCCTCTTTTCAGCCAAAGGCGAAAGCCAGTTGACTGAGTTTATCCCGGTCGGGAATGCCGATTTACTGGACGGGAATCGCCCGGAAGAAGCTCCGGCCGATGTGGAAAGGCGTTTGCGTTCGATCGCCCTGCTTGAAGAAAAACAGATCCCTTATATGAAATATTTGCGTAGCGAAGCACTGGAAAGCGAAGTCCGTTTAAGAAGCCGGAAGGAGATGGTGCAACGCGCTGCCGCATTGTTTGCCGTTGCCGTCTATTCGGAAGTCATGCTCTCGGAAGGTTCGGGACGGGAAGAGGCCTTGTTCTATTTTAATAAGATGGAGCAGTTGTACGGGGTTGAATCCTACCTCTCACCGGCTGAAGCCGCTTATATCGATAACACCGATCCGGAAGAGCAGGAGTGCATTCAGTTCGGATGGCGTTACGAGTGTGCAGGTGTCTTGCTTTGGGCGGCAGGCGTTGTGGATGATTTGCCTTATCCGTCCGAGATCATCGATGTCCCTGTCCTGGCCGCTATTTTTTGGCAACATAAAGGCATCGGTGAACTGCTTTCGAAAGGCTTTCCCCGTCCGCAGTCCGAAATATTGGACGCTGCCGATATTACACTTCGGTATGATTGGGCTTGTGTGGAAGCGCGAATTCATGGAAAAGAAGCTCCGGCTTCACTAAATGGGGGCGTTGTTATGGAACGGCATTATGCCTTTAACTGGATTATCGGGGCGAATGGCGGTGCAGACTGGGATGATATCCAACCGAATACATGATATTAAATCTATCACGATATGAATAAACTATGGACTGCAGTACTACTTGTTCTTGGATTTGCATCCTGTTCCTCCAAGCAGGATGAATTGAGGACAGACTTTGAGAATCCACCGGAAGAATATCGTCCGATGCCGTTCTGGCATATCAACGGGCACATGACCCGTGCGGGCATCGAGAAAGAAGTGGGAGAAGCGAAAAGCCTTTCCGGCTTCGGAGGGGTGACGGTTTTGCCTGTCAGCCCCGGTACGCAATGGGGGACAGGTAAACCTTGTCCGGGAACCGAACCCGCTTATTTGAGTGACGAATATTTCGAACGCTATGCCGATATTCTTGATATTTCCGAAAAACAGGGCACGCAGGTTATCCTCTACGACGATATTGATTTTCCAAGCGGTTCGGCTGGCGGACGGTTGCGCATGGAATACCCGCAGTACATCCGTAAATACCTGTCGAAAGAAGAAGTTACGGTGAAAGGGAACCAATCGGTCTGCTGTCAACGAAAAGATACGGCATCTGTCCTGGCTGCCGTTTCCGCTTTGAATGAGCAGACGCGCGAGGTGCTGGACCTGGGGTCTTATATGAATGGTAACACCTTGAAGTGGAAAGCTCCTGCCGGAGAATGGCGCGTGATGTTTTTCAACTGTGGCGTCAGCATGGATTCTTATCACGGGAACCTGGTGGATTATATGCAGCCCGAAGCAGTCTCCCAATTATTGGAAATGACCTATGGCGAATATGATAAGCGTTTCAATCGTTATTTTGGCAATGTGATTACGAAAACTTTCTTTGACGATGTGGGCTTTGTCCATCAGGAGAATGCATGGACGCCTGCCATTACCGGCATTTTTAAGGAGAAATACGGAAAGAACCCGGCGCTGTATTATCCGGCTTTGTTCTACGACATCGGACCTGAGACGGGTGCGGCGCGTATCGCTTTCTTCAATATCCGTTCCGAACTGATGGCGGAAGGGTATGTGAAACAAGTATCGGAATGGTCGGGCAAACGGCGCTTGAGCAGCATGGGGCATCCGCCTGAAAACTACAGCCCTAACTCGGTGGTGGCGAACGGAGATATCTTGAAGTATTACCGGCATGTGCAGATACCGTTGTTGGATGCCATCTTTTTCTATGGTCGTGGATTGAATGGTTTCAAACAAATCAGTTCGGCTGCTGACCGTGGAGATAAGCCGGTTGTGGGAGCCGAGTTGTGCGGCGCTTTTCCTGCGGATATGGACTCGCTGACTTTATACCGCGTAGCTCTTGAAGCGATGGTGCGGGGTGTCAGTTTTGTCGTGCCTCATGGTATGTGGTACACGACGGATGCGGACAAGATTCGTATCCCACCGTTGATCGCTCCTGAAAATCCGTTGCTACGGGATGCGTTACCGAATTATAGTGCCTGTGTGGGCCGTTCCTGTCTCATCCTTCAGGGAGGGCGCCGGGTTTCGGACATTGCTTTGTTGTGGCCGATCACTGCAATTCAGGCTGAAACGTATATTAATAGGGATGCCAATTCCGGCTTGCCGGTGGCAAACTGGTTGCCGGATCACGTCAACCATCATGTATTGAGCGACTTGCTGACCAATAAACTCCGTCGTGATTTCACCTTTGTCCATCCGGAAGATTTGTGCAACGGCAAGATTACGACTGCCGGCAGTGAACTGGTCTTGAATAATGAAACGAATATCCAGCATTACAAAGTCCTTTTAATGCCGGGCGGCGATGTGATTTCGGCCGAAACGATGAAAGCGATCAAGCAATATTATGATAATGGGGGAAAAGTGATCGCCACCTCTTCCCTTCCGAAGCGTGCCGCTGAGTTTGGAAGGGATGAGGAAGTGGCTCGTCTCGTTACCGAGATGTTCGGTATCGACTCGTGTCAGGAAAGCAGTTCGGATAAATTCAATTCCAATGCAAACAAAGGTTGCTTGGCTTTTCTGCCTAATCCGACTCCCGAAACCCTTGCGGATTTGTTTACGCGTTGGGGGCTTCGTGCGGATATTGCTTTCGATGAATCGACTATACCGCCTGCTCAGGTCGGTTTCCTGAATTATATTCATAAACAGAAGAAAGGCCGCGATTTTTATTACATCACCAATACGACCGGAAATACGGTTCACACGACCGTCTCTCTGCGTGGCAAATTCGATCATCTTGAATTCTGGAACCCGCACACCGGTAAAATCGACCCAATTCGAAATGCCAAGTCCGTCAAGCAACCGGATGGCAGTTATGTGACAAACATCAAGCTTTCGCTACCGCAAGTGTCGGGGATGTTTATTGTGGGAAAGAGGAAGGAATAAATAGAATACGATATGAAAGAACGACTGATCTTATTATTTGCCTTGTTTTGGTTACCCTTATTCGTGGTGGCTCAACAAAGGGTTATTGTGGATACCGATATTGATTCGGATGTGGATGATGCGGGTACATTGGTAATGCTCTATACCTTGCATAAGCAACATAAGATAAATCTGCTGGGGACTGTCGTGACAAGCGACGATCCTTTTGCAGCAACTTGTGTGAGTGCTTTCAATGCCTATTATGGAATGAAAAAGTTGCCGTTGGGCTTTTTGGAAGGACAGCCCTTTTTGAAAAATCACTCCCGCTATACCCGGCAGATTTCGGAAGAGTTTCCTCATGACCTTGCTTCTTGGAAAGAGGCGGAAACAGCTACTAATACTTATCGGAAATTATTGGCCGGAAGTCCCGATCATTCTGTGATTATCCTGACGATAGGACATTTAAGCAGTTTGCAAAAATTATTGCAATCGCCTGCCGACCAGTTTTCCCCGCTAAGTGGAAAACAGTTGGTCGAGGCTAAGGTGCAGAAATGGTATTGTATGGGCGGATTGTTCCCGGAAGGAAAGGAAGCGAATTTCTCACGACCGGATCCGGCCTCTACCGTTTATTGTCTGGGTAACTGGACAAAAGAGGTCGTGTTTTGCGGATGGGAAATCGGCCGGCAAATAGTTACAGGCGATTCTGCCTTGCGTGCGAAGCTAACCTCCGGACAACCTATGTATAGGGCCTATGAACTATATAATAATTTTGACGGGCGTGCCAGCTGGGACCAAGTCACGGCTTTTTTGCTGACAGATCAGGCGGCTGGTTATTTTGAGTTGGATAATGCCGGACATTGTCAGCTTGAAGCGGATGGAAGTAACCGTTGGATTCCTGGCAAGAGTGGTAACCAATTTATTGTAAAGTTCAAACCCGGAGTTGATCCCTTGAAAGTGGCGTCCTTGATAACGGATCTGATGTTGGAAAAGGACCTATAGTTGCAATCGGAGAAACTTGCTTTCAGGAACCAGTTTATTTTGGCTTTTGTGGAGGATGCGGACGGAGATTGGAGCGATGTCACATTTGCGGGAGGAAGAGCCTTTTTCGTTTTTGAGATAGATGAAACTGTTCTCCGGTTCGGAAATGTCCTGGACAAAGATGGAAGCTTTTGCTTTTGACGATAAATAAACCTCTTTTTCCCATTTCTTTTCATAGCAGAAGAAAGCTTCTAACGAGTTTTCCGTTTGATAGGAAATCAGTAGCTTGTGCGGATGTAGGTCCCGGGTGGATACCTGATAGGTGATGTAGCAGGGTTCTTCCCTTTTTTGCCTGTAGGAGTTACCGGCCAGTATCAGTGCGAAAAACAGGAATACGCATGTTAGTATATGGATATTTCTCATGGCATGTTTTTTTGCAAAGAAAGGTAGAATTGTTAATGGAGTGATATTCTCGATCCTTGTAAAATACACCGGAACATGTGTTTTTTACAAGATCTTTTTCATGTCTTGTTCAGATTATTGTTTTGTTATTTTTCCAGAATTGATTCAGCATGAGATAAAAGTTCTTATATTTGTTTCACACATTGTAAACGCAGAAGAAAATGGAAACCGAAAATATCAAAACAAAAAATGTGCACCAAGGTGCTAATGTCAGGAAGTTACGCCAGTTAGTGGGCATGAAGCAGACCACTTTCGGCGAATTGTTGGGGATGAACCAGCAAAGCGTCTCTCGTCTGGAACAGAAGAGGGTGCTCGAAGAAGATACGTTGTTCAAGGTGGCGAACATCCTGCATGTCGCCCCTGAGATCATCCGGAACTTGGAAGAAAATCCGACTTCGATCGTGATCGAGAATAATACGTTCCAGACGGGAAGCAGCAATGTCGGGGTGGTAGAACAGGATCATAATATAGAAAATCAAATACATCCTGTCGATCAACTGATGACTTTAAATAAGGAACAGGCCTCTCTTTACGAACGAATGCTTACTATAGAGAAAGAGAAAAACACACTTTTAGAGAAGTTGCTGAAAGAAAAGTAGGCCTGCGTTTCTCTTTTTCTATTCCATCAGGAATTCCGGTTCCTTGTGATTTCTTCGTCTTTATCAGTTCAAATATTCTTAAATTATTGACTTGTACTGAAAAAAGTTTACACATTTTGTATTACACGGTGTGTAAACTTTTTTCAGTACAAGTCATTTGGTAACCGATGCCTACCTTTTCGGGAATCGACAGGCATTTATTTTCAAAACACCATCATCTGCCGTTCACAACGAAGTTTCGTATCTGGCATTCCGTACCTTGTGAGGCGGGATTTTTCTTTTTAGATATACGGAGGACCAGTTTGTGATCCGTCTCTTTTAGTTCCGTTTCCAGCATGTAGACCCAGGGGATATAAAGATTATGGCTCCATTCGGTGAAAGTATCCAGTTCTTTGAATGGGGCGCCATCGACACTATATTCCAGAATTCCGGCAGAGGGGCCGCTGACGCAGAAAATACCGATCGCTTTGCCTTTGAAGTCCAGTGTCAATTGATCGCCCGGACGAGTAGCCTCCAGCATCGGGACATCGACAAAGCCGTTCCGTTTGCCGGCCTTGTTGTCGGGATGCCAGTTGTCGATTAATTTCCATCCTTTGTTTAAGCGGGCTGTTTCGAGAGCCATGAAGTCTCCGTTATAATAACTGTAGGCATCCAACGGTTGGGCCGGAATTTCATGTGCCTCGATTCTCCCTTCCGGAGAAACACCTTTCCACATTTCATCGAAAAGATGGCCGATAGCGGCAGCATAAAACTTATGGCCGAAAGGTTTCGGATGAGTGCCGCCGAAGTCGTCCCAGGTAAATTCGCCGTTTTGCATCCGTTCGCCGATCTCTTGGCAGAGATTGACTGAAGGAATCAGATAATGATTTGCCACCCGTTCGTGGTTCAGGATAACATCCGGCATCTGGCGGCGGGCGATCATCGGGATAAACGGATCATAGATGAAGTGTAGCATGACGATATCCATCTCCGGGTTGCTTTCCAAGGCATGGCGCACTTCTCCCTCCATACCGCGCACTTGTTCGAGGGCGCTGAATCCGTTGGTGTCGTCGTTTACGGCTGCTTCGACGAAAAGAAGATCCACTTTCCCTTTTGAAAGGATGTCATGCTGCAACCGGAAGGAACCCGGAGTCGTCCCGGTCGAACCGATACCCGCTTCTACCCATTCGAACTGCGTATAAGGAAATCGCTGCTGCAATTGTTGTTCAATCATATTGCGCCACCCGTTCATTTCCGTGATGGAACCTCCCAGGAAAGCGACCCGTGCCCGGCGTTCTTTTTCGAATTTGCGGAATGAGTTCTGCAAACTGCCTCGTGTATTATAATGTATATACTTTTCGTATTCCGGCTGTTGGCGGAGGATGAAATCGACTACCGGCTCCGGATTGTCGAGGCTGTGCGGATGGTGATCGCATCCTTTCTTCAGTATAACTTCCACCGGACCTCCTGCCGCAAGGTAGCGCGAACGTACGACCTCCATGTTTTCCTTGTAGGGAACGGTTTGGTCACTATCGCCGCATACGCTGATGATCGGTATGCCTGCCGCAGCAATCGGTGACAAATTGTCGATCGGGTTCCCTTTGAAATGCTCCATCTCGGCATCTGTCAGGTTCCATTCTTTCAAAAGATCCTTCCATAAAGCCGCGTTTTTTCTTCCCGGCCAACTGAAGACGTCACAGACAGGGGCATCTACATATATGCAAGCCACTTTGTCCGTGTTCTGGGCAGCCCAGTTGAAGGCAAACAAACCGCCCCGGCTGAATCCTTCCAGTGTGACTTTATCGGACAGGCCGTACCGGCTCTTCACATTCTCATAAAAATCCGTGCCTAAAGAAATTGCTCTGGGACTTCCGTACAAATGGGTTACGTCATAGTAAACAATGTGGAATCCTTTTTCCAATAATGCTTTGTCCACACTTGGAAATGCATCGAAGAAGGCCGGACGCCAGATCCACGGATTTCCTTTGGCTGCTTTTTTCGGTACGACAACGGTTGCCTGACGGTCTTTGAAGGTGAAATCATGACGATCACACCCGTTCCATTCGCTTTTTTCTGTCTGGGCTTGGATTGCCAGACTGTTTACCAGGGCCAGAAGCACCAGATAAATAATCTTTTTCACAATAATCATGGTATTAATAAAATTTACATTGGAGTGACAAACGTACATAAAATGCTTATTCTATGCAAATCAAACCTTTAATAATCTTTGTCCGGATGTGAAAGAAATAAAATACGACGTGTATTCGCACACAAACTTGTGTATAACCGAAAAAATGACTTATATTTGCCCCCGTATTATGAAAAACGAATTTTAATATCATGAACACATTTCAAAAAGCAAGTGAGAAAATGACAAATTACAGATGGACAATCTGCGCGATGTTATTTTTCGCAACAACAGTGAATTACCTCGATCGTCAGGTCCTTTCTTTGACCTGGGATGAATTTATCAAACCGGAGTTCCATTGGAACGAATCCCATTACGGTACGATAACATCAGTTTTCTCAATTGTATATGCAATCTGTATGCTGTTTGCCGGTCGTTTTATCGACTGGATGGGCACGAAGAAAGGATATCTTTGGGCTATCGGTGTTTGGTCGTTCGGTGCCTGTCTCCATGCAGGTTGCGGTATTGCAACCGAACATTATGTCGGTATGGACAGTGCTGCGGAACTGATTGCGGCAACAGGAGATGTTGTCGTGATATTGGCGACCGTGAGTATGTATTTCTTCCTGGCCGCGCGTTGTATCTTGGCGTTGGGTGAAGCGGGTAACTTCCCTGCAGCCATCAAGGTTACGGCTGAATACTTCCCGAAGAAAGACCGTGCCTATGCGACTTCTATCTTCAATGCCGGTGCTTCTATCGGCGCTTTGATTGCACCGATCTCCATTCCTTTGTTGGCAAAAGCCTGGGGTTGGGAAATGGCCTTTATCGTGATCGGTGCGCTCGGCTTTATCTGGATGGGCTTGTGGGTATTCATGTACACGACTCCGGATAAGAGCAAGCATGTGAATAAAGCCGAGTTGGAGTATATCGAACAGGATAAGAACGAAAAAGACATTGTCATAGTCGAAGAAGAACACGAGAAGAAGATCGGTTTCTTGCAATGTTTCACGTTCAAACAGACTTGGGCTTTCATTGTCGGTAAATTTATGACAGACGGAGTTTGGTGGTTCTTCCTTTTCTGGACTCCTTCTTACCTGAACACGCAGTTCGGCATCAAGACTTCCGATCCGTTGGGTATGGGGCTGATTTTTACTTTGTATGCCATCACGATGTTGTCTATTTACGGAGGTAAACTGCCGACAATCTTTATTAACCGAAGTGGAATGAACCCATATGCCGCCCGTATGAAAGCGATGTTGATTTTTGCTTTCTTTCCGTTGTTGGTATTGCTGGCACAGCCGTTGGGTACGATTTCTCCGTGGTTCCCGGTTATTCTGATCGGTATCGGTGGTGCAGCTCACCAGTCGTGGTCTGCCAACATCTTCTCGACTGTCGGTGATATGTTTCCGAAATCGGCTATTGCAACCGTTACGGGTATCGGCGGTATGGCCGGCGGCGTCGGTTCCATGATCTTGCAGAAAGTGGCCGGGAACCTGTTTGTGTATGCAGATGCTACTCAGATGACATTTATGGGCTTCACGGGCAAACCTGCCGGTTATTTCATTATCTTCTGCGTATGTGCCGTCGCTTATTTGATCGGCTGGATTATCATGAAGATTCTGGTGCCGAAATATAAAGTGATCGTTCTTGAATAATCGAAATATAGAGTGTTATATAAAGAGAGAAGGAGGATGCGCCGTCATGGCTGCATTCTCCTTCTCTCTTTACAGGAAAGCGGTTGTTTTCCCAAATACATGCAGGAATGTGTCATGCATGCGTACCTTATAATAACCGTTATCTCCTTCGGAAAAAAAGGATGAAAAAGATTCCGAAAAGTTTGGTGGAAAGAATTTAAATTTCTACTTTTGCACCCGCATTCGAGCGAGAGTGGTTTAAGTCGACATGATGAAGAAGGTATTTCCCGGAGTGGGTGGATGAGGTTAGCCAGGCTAAGCGACATGTCCGACCGTCCGGCGGCTTTCGAAAACTTTTCAATTTTTCTCTTGAAAAATTTGGCAGTTAAAAAAAAGTCCTTACCTTTGCAGCCGCAATCGAAAGAAAGCGAAAAAAGTTCTTTGAAAGATTTACATATCAACAAGTAGTACAAGAGACGTAGAAATACGAAACATACCGTCAAGTACGGACTACGATAAATCACGAGATTCTGAGCAAAGGTATAAGAAACAATTTAACAACGAAGAGTTTGATCCTGGCTCAGGATGAACGCTAGCGACAGGCTTAACACATGCAAGTCGAGGGGCAGCGGGGTGTAGCAATACGCCGCCGGCGACCGGCGC
>NZ_CDRTCT010000015.1:0-121489 GCF_977054455.1 Parabacteroides sp.
TCACAAAACTACATCTGTACACGAAAATGTGTTTGAGATATAAAGCTCGAAGAGGAAATTAATATACTGACTTTCAAACAAAGGGCAGTGGAGAGCACACGTGCTCTTTATTTATAGAGGAAATATAATGAAAAAGAACAATATACGCGTATATCCTGCTTTTCTTCGAAAAAAAAGTCCGTGAAATTTGCAACCTTCCCCTGCCCTTGCTCGTCTATTATAACAGAGATGAGAACAGACGAATTCATAAAACGTATTTTACCTTTAAAGGACAACCTGTACCGAGCCGCTTTCCGGATCACGGGAGACCGTATCTTGTCGGAACAGGTCGTGCAGGAAACCCTGCTAAAGGTGTGGAACCAGCGGAAAACATGGATGGTCATCGAAGACCTTCCGGCCTACTGCCTGATGGTGACGCGTAACCTCGCTTTGCGGAATGCCTGCCCTTGTCCGGACGACCGGGAACGGTTTGCCGTCAGGTAATTTTAGAGAAAAGGAGATATGGATTATACCCGGATACATGCATTGCTCGACAAATATTGGAGATGCATCACTACCGTAGAGGAAGAACGCGAACTGCGTCACTTCTTTTCCGGTGATGCCATTCCCCCTGAATTTCGTCCCTATCAGGTTTGGTTTCAGGTTCCGGAGGCCGAAGAGCTTCCTCCGTTAGGCTGCGAATTCGATAATAGGATCATTGAACGCATCGCCTGCATCCGCCGGAAAAAACGGCAACGTTTGCTTTTCTCGATATTAAGTGTGATTACCCTTATCTGCTTTGCGATCCTGGTGCTCTTTTTAGGTACTTTATTTTTTACGCCTGATTAGGAATTTCCGATATCGGGCTTTTTTCATTATTTTTCTGAATTATCTTCAGTTTAATCTTTATTGTTTCTACATTTGCAACAAGATGGCAGGAATCGTCATCTATTCGCATTAAATGTTTAATCTGATAAAAAATAGGGGAGAAATGGAGCAAGACAGTATTAATTCGGATATGAATGAGGCGGCTACTTTTGATAAAGAAATGTCTGAACTGATTCATGAACGGTTTTTGTTCTCAGAAGGGATTTCCTCTGATCTGCCCATCGGTATAGAGGTTTACGATTCGGACGGTGTTTTGCGGAGCATCAATGACTATGCTTTAAAAATGTATGGGATCGAAGACCGGAAGGCAGTCTTGAACACCGTGAACCTTTTCAAGAGTCCCTACGTAAATGAAGATCTTCTGGGGAAAATCAAAAACGGAGAAAATATAACGTTGGAGTTCGAATATGATTTCGACAAGATAAACCGTAACTCTTATTATAAGAGCATGAATAAGGATACGATGATTTATGAAGTGAAAATCTTTGCTATCCGGAATAAAAAAGGAACGATCATCGGGCACACACTACTTACGAACGATGTGACAAAAATAAAAGAGGCCGAGTTCAGGACAGAAGAAACTAAAAAGAACCTCGAACTGGCAATGGACGCTACCCATATGTCTTCATGGGTGTATGATATCGAGAAAGATAAGTTCAGTTCTTTGTACGGAACTCCTGTGGCGTGCGACGACATGACAATGGAGGATGTAATCGGGCTTTTGCATCCGCAAGACCGGGAAGTCGTGCGGCAACTTTTTGCTCAATTGATCGACAGGAAGATACAATACGGACAAGTCACGTTGCGTTTATATGACAATATTCGGGAACAATATCGTTATTATGAAAGTAGAATGAGGCTTTCTTCCGAACATTTACGCCGTCTGGAGATTATAGGGACGGAACTGGAAGTAACAGATAAGATCCGATTGGAAAAAAAAGCTCAGGATCTCTTGGCAAAAAGAGAGTTGACCATGAAAGTAAGTAATATAGTCCATTGGGATTTTGATGTGCATACCCGAAGATTCGAATCTTATAACGATCCTGTCAATGATTATGAAAGCGGTCGTTTGATAACGATCGACGAATATGTAAAATATATACATCCTGATGACCTTCCCATTTTTTCAGATGCCATACAATCCATGCTTGAAGGCAAAGACAGTACGAACAATTTCACTTGCCGGCTTCGAACCAAATATGACGATACCTGGCAATATTGCGACTTCACGAGTGTTCCCTTCGAATGGGACGAAAAAGGCGATGTGGTCCGTTTTACGGGATTCAGGCAAAATATACCCCAATTGCAAAAATTGAACAGAGAGCTGAGAGACAGGAGCAACAAGATAGAACTGTCTTTTAAGACAGTCGGCATGTCCTATTGGGATTTCGATGTCAAGACCAATCAGTTCAGGGCCTTTAACGATCCGGTAAACGATTATCAATCACAAAAGGTTTTTACTTTCGACGAGTACCTGAAAGCGGCCCATCCGGATGATCATGAAAACCTGCATAAATGTTTTGACCACATGTCTCAGGGAATCAATCATGATTTCAGCTTTAAGTATCATTCCAAGACGAAATGGGATAAGGATTGGCAGGTTTTGCTGGTCACAGGCATACCCGTCGAGAAGGATAAAAATGGCCGTTGCATCCGGTATACGGGCTTAACGATCAACAATACGAAGCGGGAAAAGATGATTCAGGAATTGAAGGAGTTGAAAGAAAAGGCGGAGCTTTCCGATAAACTCAAATCGGCATTTCTGGCCAACATGAGTCACGAAATTCGAACTCCGTTGAATGCCATTGTCGGTTTCTCACAACTCTTGCTGGAATGTGACGATAAAGAAGAAAAAGAGAAATATGTGGATATCATACAGTCGAATAACGAACTTTTATTGCGATTGGTCAATGACATCCTGGATCTTTCAAAGATAGAATCGGGGGTTGTCGAACGAAAAAAAGAAGAGTTTGACTTGGCTAAACTAACCGATGAGTTGTACACAATTGCCAAATCCAAGAATACGAATCCGGAAATAGAATTCGTTTTGGATAATTCTATGCAGGAATGCTGGGTCCTGTTAGACAAGAACCGTTTGAGGCAGGTTTGGATGAATTTTTTGACGAATGCGATGAAGTTCACGAAATCCGGATCTATAAAAATGGGATATGTCATGGAAGAAGACGGCGTCCGGGTGTATGTCGAAGATTCCGGTATCGGCATTCCGGAAGAATTGCATAGCAAAGTTTTTACCCGTTTCCAGAAATTCAATGATTTTGTACAGGGAACCGGTTTGGGGCTGGCCATATCCAAAGCGATTATCGAAGCAGCCGGAGGAAAAATCGGCTTTTCCTCTGTTGCGGGCAAAGGGTCGACTTTCTGGGCATGGCTGCCTTGCTGATAAACCGAAACATTTTCTTATCTTTGAAGCGCTAAGTCTAATTTAATTCTATTTTATTATGAAGACGAATATGGGAAAAGTATTTGTGGCATTTCTTTGTATGATGATGTGTTTGTCGCTTAATGCGCAGGATCTTACTCCCGGCATGGTTGTCGGAATGTGGAACTTCTCGGCTCCAGATGCTCCTTACGGCTATCAGGAAGGAACTTGCCAGATCAAGAAAACCGGTGAGAACCTGTCCGCCGTTTTCACGATCAGCGGCACTGAAATGACTGTAAAGGAAATCAAAAAGGAAAATAATTCCTATAAATGTAATTTTTATGTGGACGGAACTTATGTCTCTCTGACTTTTAAACAGGAAGACAAGAATAAGCTGACCGGAAATGCAAATGCGGAAGGCATGGCGATCCCTGTTGTATTCACTAAAACAGTCAAAGCCGTCCAAGCTCGATAATCCGTTTTCATCTATGTTCACTGTCATCGGTATTATGTTTGCGGGTATTGCCGCAGGCTATCTTTTGCGCAAAATCGAACTTTTGCAAAAGATCGGCAGACCTATTTCTTACACGATCCTTTTGCTTCTTTTCCTCTTGGGAATATCCGTCGGTGCAAATAAGGAAATAGTCGATAACCTTGCCACGTTAGGCGGCCAGGCTTTTCTGCTTGCTTTGGCCAGCACGGCGGGGAGCGTGCTGGCTGGCTGGGGAGTCTATCACCTGTTTTTTAAAGAAAGGAGCCGCAGATGAAAGGAAGCCTGATCGTTGTAGGATTCTTTGCCCTCGGTTGCCTGTTGGGATGGAGCGGCTGGTTGCCGGATGCCATTACTGAAAACGACATTACGGTATATGTCTTATATCTGCTGATGTTTCAGGTCGGGCTCAGTATCGGCAGTGATAAGAAACTGAAGGAGATTCTCGGCAGTATTCGTCCGAAACTGCTTTTGGTCCCTTTTGCCACGATTGCCGGGACGTTGGTCTTTTCGGCTTTAGTCAGCCTGTTGCTTACTAAGTGGAGCGTTTTTGACTGCCTGGCAGTAGGAAGCGGTTTTGCCTATTATTCTCTTTCGTCTATCCTGATTACCCAGTTGAAGGAACCGTCTTTGGGTGTCCAGCTCGCCACCGAATTAGGGACGATCGCTTTGATGGCAAATATCATGCGCGAGATTATGGCTCTTCTCGGCGCGCCTCTTTTTGTCAAATATTTCGGCAGATTGTCTCCTATCTGTGCCGGCGGCGCCACGACTATGGATACGACCTTGCCGATCATCACCCGCTATTCAGGAAAAGACCTTGTTTTCATTTCAATTTTTCATGGGATTATTGTAGATTTTACGGTTCCGTTCTTTGTGTCGTTCTTCTGCTCGTTATAGATCTGTTTTTTCTACTACCCACCTCTCAATATTCCGTGTCTCCTTGCTGAAGTTCACGCCAATCTTGAACAGCTTGCGGGGATCGGAAGCAAAAGGCAGGGCGTATTTTTTTTCATTGATTTGGCAGAGGGCATCTTCGGCTGTGCCATCAAGTTTAAATTCCATGATATAGATGAAATGATCCGTTTGTAGAACCAGATCGATGCGGCCATTGGAGGTTCGGTATTCTGCTTTTACATAGAAACCGATCAGCTTGAAGACAATGAAAAGCACATTCTGGTAATGCAGTTCCAGGTCACGGACAAGTTCGTAGGGAGTGTCGGCAAAGAAACTTTGTAGGCGGCGGAAGAAAGAATCATAATCACCATTTAGTATCTCTTGGACGAATTTTTTGATCTGGAAAGATGAATCAACTTTGGTCGTATTTGCATAAAACGGGAGAAGAAATTTCATAAAGCCCTCTTCCACTTCCCGATTCGGGAAACCTAAACGATAGATTTCGAAATGGCGATCATAACCTTTAATCGTTAGATATCCGCTTTGATAAATGACAGGGATAGGGTCAGTAGAAGAAGAATCGATGCTGTTCAACGTATCTTCGTCTGTTTCGACATGCGCCATAAGGTGCAGATCATAATTATGCATCTTAAGCAATTCTACTAAATAGGTCGGCGTACCGGTTTCAAACCAATAGTTTCCGAATTTTCGTTTAGTAAACGTGTTCAGTAAGCTGAACGGATTAAATATACCGATGCTGTCCTCTGCAAAATGATAACCGTCATAAGACTCTTTCAGTTTGGCACATGTCTCTTCGAAAGTCAGATGTTGGGCTTGGGCCAATTCTTTTATGCCATCATCGAAATTGTCATACAGCTCTTGTTCGGTAATGCCGCATAGAGTAACATAATCATTCCACATCGATAAGTCCATCAGGTTATTCAAGGCACTGAATACGCTTATTTTGCCAAACTTGGTTACACCTGTCAGAAAAGCAAATTTGATATAACCATCCATTGTTTTGATTACGCTATAAAAGGCTTGCAGGGTTTCGCGAAAACGTTGTTGCAAATCTTCATTGCCAATGGCTTGCAGCATTGGTTTATCATATTCGTCTACAAGGATGGCAACACGATGTCCGGTCTTTTCTACTGCTCGCCGGATGATTCCTTTGAAACGAAGCGGAAGAGATATTTCCGAGGGTTCTGTCCCATAGATTTTCTCCCATTGGCAAAGTGTGTTGTTTAGTATATTCTCTATGCTTTCCGCGGTCTCATATTTCTCTGTGTTGAGATCTAAATGCAGGACCGGGCGTTTCACCCAGTCTTTTTCCAATTTTTCTATGGCAAGTCCGTTGAAGAGTTCACGTTTCCCTTCGAAATAGGCTTCGAGAGTAGAAATGAGCAGACTTTTCCCAAAGCGGCGAGGACGGCTCAAGAAAAAATAACTGCCGGCTTTAACTAATTGATAAATTAAAGCTGTTTTATCAATATAGAAATATCCATCCTTACGGATTTTTTCGAAGTTCTGAATGCCAATGGGATAGATCTTGCTCATAATGAAATGATTTTTGGATTCTGAATATTACAAAGATACGTGTTTCTTGGTATATAACAATCTGTCCGGCTAAAGTTTAACAGAATAGAAAGAGTGTGTTAAAACTACTCCATTCCCGCATTTGATGCTATGGCCTTCAAGCGTGGGGATGGGGTGTCTTAACACACTTCTTTCTTTTATTTCTTGCTTATCTCTTTCAACATCTCTTTTACCGCCTCTTCCAGCTGGTGGTCTTCGCCTTTCAGTTGTGATTCGGGGGAGTTGTAGACTTCGATGTCGGGTTCGAGTTGCTGGTTTTCGAGATAACGGCCCTGCATGTCCTTCATGCCGACTTGCGGGATACCGAAGACGATCGACGGGTCGATCTGGGATTCCCACCATACGGCGGTCATTGTTCCCGGTACGGGAGCACCGATCAGTTTGCCGATTTTCAGTGTCTTATATGTCCAGGGGAAACCGTGGGCGTTCGAGTAATTGTCTTCGCACATCAGCACACAAGACGGTTTGAGCCATCTGTTGAACGGATCATTACCGATGAATTGTCCGCGTGGAGTGAATTTGGCATACAGTTCGCCGCTCAACAGGATTGCCAGATCTTCATGCAGCCAGCCGCCACCGTTATGGCGCGTATCGACGATCACCGCTTCCTTCTCGCGGCAACGGCCTAACAGTTCGGAATAGGTATCGCGGAAACTTTCGCTGTTCATGCCTTTGACATGCACATATCCGATCTTTCCGTTCGACAGCTTGTCGACCATCCGGCGCTTCTGTTCCACCCACCGCTTGTAAAGCAGATCGGATTGTGTGCCGTAGGTGATCGGCTTGACTTGTTCTTCGAAGCGTTCTTTGGTGGTCGGGTTGTAGACGGACAGCAGTACCTTCTTGCCGGCCTTGCCGCTCAATAGCGGATAATAATCTTCGCCACTCTTGATGCTCGTGCCGTCTATCTTTTCGATGATGCAGCCCGGTTGGATCTTGGTGTCGGCTTTTGTCAGCGGGCCTTTGGCAATGATCTCTTCGATCTTCAAGCCGTCGCCTGCGTAACTGTTGTCATAGAAAGCGCCCAGGCTGGCGGTTGAAGGAGCGGAAGAAGCCGAGCGGTAGCGTGCGCCGGTATGTGAACCGTTCAGTTCGCCCAGCATCTCAGAGAGCATTTCTGCAAAATCGTAGTTGTTGTTGATATGCGGAAGGAACTTTTCGTATGCCTTTTCATATCCGGCCCAATCGATGCCGTGTATTTTCGGGTCGTAGAACTTGTCCAATACCTGGCGCCAGGTGTGATGGAAGATATATTCGCGTTCTTTCGCCGGACGATATGAAAATTCGGCTTTGAATCCGATCGGTTTCGTTTTGCTGTCCTTGATCTCGATCTTCTTCAACTGGCCTCTCGAAACGAGGAAGATGTTTTCACCTTTCTTGTCGGGGAACATTGTTCCGCCGCCGACACCTTTGATCAGCAGTTTGGTGGTGTTCTCCTTGAAGTTGTGTTCCCACAGGTCGTAACCGTCTTCGAATGCGGCGCAATAGTACAGTTTGTCGCCCTTCGGCGTCAGGACGGCGTCGCCTAAGAATGACGAGTTGACGGTCAGGCGCATGATACGGTCTTTACGGTTTGCCAGGTCGAATTTAAGCGGTTCGACCGGCTTGTCTGCCTTTTCGTCCTTTTTCTTGTCGCCGTCTTTATCCTTGTCTTTCTTGTTGTCCTTGTCTTTTTCGTCCTTATCCTTGCCTTCGTCCTCTTTTTCATCGTCCAGCAAAGCCTGTTCCTCTTTGGAAAGACGGAATTTGTCGTATGCTTCGCCATCGAAGAACATGATGTAAATATCATCTTCCGCTCCCCAGCTGCCGTGACTGCGGTAACCGGCACGATCGGACGACCAGATCATCGCCTTTCCGTCCAGGACCCATTTGGCGTTGTTGTCGGAATAGCCGCTTTCGGTCAGGTTGGTCATTTCGCCGCTACCGTCCGCTTTCACCAATACGATGTCCGTATTGTTCCATCCGCCGATCGCGATATATTTGGCAAGGAACCATTTGCTGTCGGGCGACCATTGATAATACTGGTCACCATCCGAATAGGAGTAATTATACTTACCATCCAGAACGGTGCGTACCTGTTTGCTCTTGAGATTGATCACGCGCAACGTTGTCCGGTTTTCCAGGAAAGCGACTTCTTTTCCGTCCGGCGAGTACATCGGCTGGAAAGAGGTCTGCGAGGTTACCACTAACGGCTCTTCCTTCAATTCCTGCGCGTAGGTGAAGTATTTGTCGTCCTTGCGTGCCAGGCTGCTCTGGTAAATTCCCCAGGTCCCGCCCCGTTCGGCCGAGTAAACCAACGAGCGTCCGTCAGGGCTGAAATCGAGGTCGCGTTCCTGCTGCGGCGTGTTGGTGATCTGTCTGGTCGTTTCGTAATCCACCGAAGTCACATATACATCGCCGCGCACGATAAAGGCGACTTCCTTTCCGTTCGGGGAAACTGCGATATCGGTGGCCCCGCTTGTCTTGAGCTGGTGGATCAGGTCGTTCTCCACCTTGTCCGAAATGATCCGGACATCCACTCTCTTCGGCTGTGCGCCCTCTTTGACCGTATAGATCCCGCCGTCATACCCGTAACAGAGGTTGCCGCTGTTGTCGGAAGTCAGGAAGCGGACCGGGTGCGTGGTATGGTTGGTTATCTGCCGGCTGTTCTTGCCGGTCAGGTCGTTCTTGAATATATTGAAACTTCCCTTTTCCTCGCTCAGGTAATAGAAGGAGGAGCCGTCCGCCGCCCATACCGGATTGCGGTCTTCTCCCTTGAAGGAAGTGATCTTCCGGAAGGTGCGTTCCGGGCCGAGCGTGCACAACCAGATGTCGCGCGTGATGGAGGACTGGTGGTGTTTGCGCCAGGGATCTTCATATCCCTTCTTGTCCTGGTATAAGAGCTTGTCGCCCTTCTTGTCCAATGCCAGGCTTTCCATGGCCAGGGACGAATAGAGAACCGGGCGGCTCCCGTCGAGGCTGGCCTCATAGATCTGCGGGAATTGTCCGGATGGGAACTGGCTGTCTTTCACATCCTGCTGGATCGCAGCCGAGTAGAGGATGTGTTTCGCATCGCTGAACGTTTCCGGATATTCGTTTGCGGAGTGGGTGGTCAACTGTTTCGGGCTGCCCCCTTCCTTGTCCATCACGAAGATGTCGAAATTTCCGTTCCGGTCCGAAGCGAATGCGATCTTGCTGCCGTCAGGCGACCAGACCGGGCGCGTATCATGAGCCGGATGGGTTGTCAACTGGGTAGCTTTGCCACCGTTTGCCGGAACGGTGTAGATATCGCCTTTGTAGGTAAAGGCAATCGTTTCACCGTTTGGAGAAATAGCCGGATAGCGCATCCATAACGGATCGTTTTCGGCCAGCACGTTTGTCGTAAATAGTAGTGCTGAAGTCAGGATAAATAATGATTTCATGCTTCGCGTTTTTATGGGCATAAAGATACGGCATTATTATAAAAAAAGAGATAAATAAACTTAATAGTAGCCGTTTTGTAGTTTATTTCTATCTTTACGAACTCAAAGTGAGGGTGAATATGCATGAAACAGCGATACATAGCAATACTATAGAAAAACTTAAACGAGGCTCATATGAAGCGTTCGATACATTATATAATATGTACGCGGATTCTTTGTACGGTTTCGCCTTGCTGCATACCAAGTCTGTCGTCCAGGCCGAGGACATCGTGCAGGAGACGTTTCTCAAGTTGTGGAACATGCGTGCCTCCCTTTCTGTCGAAGGTTCCTTCAAATCCATGTTGTTTACGATTGCCAAGCACCAGGTGATCGATGCTTTCCGCCAACAGATCAACCGTCCCGATTTTGAAGATTACATCCGCTTTTGCGAAGATGAGAACCTGTTAGACAATACTTCAGTTGAAAAAATCTATTACGATGACTTTGTCGACAAGTTAGCGCTTGCCAAGCAAAAACTGACTCCCGCGCAACGGAATATCTTTGAAATGAGCCGTGAGGAGGGAATGAGCAACGCCGAAATAGCCGCCCTTTCGGATATCTCCGAGCAAACGGTAAAGAATCATTTGTCTGCCGCCTTGAAGATCCTGCGTGAGGAACTCCGGAAATATAATTATCTTTTTGCCCTTTTCATATAAGAAAGTCAGAAAACATTCCCTGCATCTCAAGTGATTCCCTGAATTTTTTCAGTTATTCCGTTTAGGTGAAAATAAATTTTCATGCAAGGGAAAATTTATTTTCACCGGCATGAAACAAAAGTTTCCTCGGCATGAAACAGAAAATATGCTTTAGAACATATGAAAACGTCTGGTACTTTTTCTGTACTCCTTCGTGTAACTATAAACAAGCGATAAATTATGACCGATTTATTCAATAAATTATATTCTCAATTCTTAAGCGGAAAGACCAACCGGAAAGACTTCGAGGCCTTCAAGGAGTCCTTGAATCATCTTTCGGACCAGGAACTGTCCGAAAGGATGGAAGCGTTTTGGAATGAGAATACGGTTTATCCGCCTATGGAAGCCGGCCGTAAGCGGGAAATTCATCGGAGACTTCGTTTGCAGATACATCCTCCTAAGATCTCCATACGCTGGTCCCGTATCGTGGCGGCGGCGGCCGTGATTGCCGTCTTGTCCGTTACGGCGTGGAACTTTTCTCTTCTGCATGAATTGCAAAATGCGAACTCTTCTTTCTTGGCGGAAGTTCCGGCCGGAGATAAGGTGCAGTTGACCTTGCCGGATAAGAGTTCTGTCAAATTGAATTCGGAAAGCTCTTTGTCCTACGCCTATGTCAACGGAAAGCGTGTCGCCCGCTTGAAGGGCGAGGGGTACTTCCAGGTTTCCAAGGACAGGAAACATCCGTTTGTCGTGCAGGTCGGCAATCTGAATATCGAAGTGTTGGGGACTTGCTTCAATGTCTATTCGTATGAGGAGAATGATTTTGTAGAGACTTCCTTGATTGAAGGCTCCGTGCGCCTCTACGATTCCAAGTCGCCTTCTGAAAGTTTTATCCTGAAACCGTCGCAGAAAGCGATCTATTCGAAAAATAATGGGAAAATCAGTTTTCACAATACAGACAATGTAAAAGAAACCGCGTGGACGCAAAATCATCTGGTGTTCGAATCGGAGAAGTTGGGTTCGGTGTTCCAAAAGATCGAAAGATGGTATGGAGTACATATCGACCTGCTCTGCCCGGAGATTGCGAACGACCAGATTTCCGGTTCATTCAAAGACGAACAACTCCCGTATGTCATGGAGGCGCTCAAATTCCAGTACGGGTTTAATTATGAAATCACAGGAAACAATGTTACGATTAATAAGTCTAACCAATTAAAAATAAAATGAGCCTATGAGATGAACAGGTGAAATCTAAGAAAAAGTGTTTTTAAAAATCAATTGTTTAATTCTAACTTAAGTCTATTTATCATAGTCATGAAGAAAGTATTTCGGAGTGCAGCACTCCTGTTTTTGTGTACAACGCTGTACGCACAAGACATTTCGCAAACAATGTCAATGAATTTGCAGAATGTCACATTGAAAGAGTTTTTTAAGAATCTGGAGGCACAGACTTCTTTTTCAGTTGTTTACCGGGATATCATTCTGAGCGAGAATCCGGATGTGGTCGTTTCCGCTTCCAATCGCCCGTTAAAGGATATCCTGTCCCAGGTGCTGGAAAAACACGGTCTTTCCTACAAAGTGAGCAACAAGACGATCGTCATCGTCAAAGCTCAGGCTTCCGTGAAACAACAAAAAACCAAGAAAATATCCGGTGTGATTACCGATGAAACAGGTCTTCCGGTGGCCGGAGCGAATATCGTAGTCAAGGGAACGACCAACGGGACCATCTCGGACATGGACGGTAACTTCTCTTTGGAGGCGGCTCCGGGGGAAATGTTGGAAATATCCTATATCGGTTTTTTGCCGATGGAAGTGAAGGTCGATAACAAGAATACCTTCGATATCCTGATGAAGGAGGATGCACAGGGGTTGGATGAAGTGGTCGTGGTCGGTTATGGTACGGTGAAGAAAAGAGACTTGACCGGATCGGTCGCTTCCGTAAACGCATCCAAGATTTCGGCTGTTCCGACTTCCACCGCATCGGAAGCATTGCAGGGACGTATTCCGGGTGTTGTCGTTTCCAACTCCAACTGGTCGCCGGGTTCGACTCCGAGCGTGATGATCCGTGGTAAACGTTCGATCACGGCCAGCAACGATCCGTTGTATGTGATCGACGGTGTTCCCGTTACCGGCGGTATCGGCGAAATCAGCCCGTCGGATATCGAGTCTATGGAAGTGTTGAAGGATGCCTCGGCAACGGCTATCTATGGTGCTCGTGGTGCGAACGGTGTGATCCTGATCACCACCAAGCAAGGTAAATCAGGCAAGACGCAGATCGATTATAACGGCTATGTCGGGGCGCAGACAATCCTGAACCAGCTCGATTTCTGGGACGGTCCGGAATATGCCGAATATACGCGCGAGTCTTATCGCAATACGAGCAATAATTCGATCCGCTACAACTCGGATGTGGCTTCAAGGGACCAGGATATGGTCTGTCCGGGGTTCACACGCGACCCGTCGATCATGGAATCGGTCATGATGGGCTGGGGTGACGATGGCGTTTACTATCCGTCCCGTGTGCGTACGACCCGCTATATGGATCATGTGACCCGCACCGGTATGGTGACCGACCACCAGTTGAGTATCCGCGGCGGTGGCGAACGGACGAACTTCCTGGCTTCCGCTACCTACAATAAGAATAACGGTATCTTCAAGGATGAGGATTATGAACGCTATTCGATCCGTTTGAACCTGAACCACGAGATCAACAAATATGTGAAGATCGGGGCGCAGACACAATATTCGCATGCCATCCAGCAACGCGGGGCAGGGCTTGCCGGTGGTTGGCGTTTAAGCCCGTTGGCCCAGTTGTGGGATGAGAATGGCGAGATTATTCCGTTGCCGGGTTCTTATAATGTATATAATACGATGATGGATCTTGTTCCGGGGGCTGTGGACCGTCCGTTGAAGACTACCCGTTACTTAGGTAGCTATTCTTTGGATATCAAACTGCCGGTCGACGGCTTGAAATTCCGTTCCAATTTAGGTGTCGACGCCCGCACGGTACAGGATTACGAGTTCAGATCCGCAAAAACGAGCAACCGCGGTATGGGTACTTCATACGCAAGAAATGCCGTAGACAAGTACACGATGTTTACCCTGGAAAACATGCTTTTCTACGATAAGACGTTCAACGACAAACACACATTGGGCGTGACTCTGTTGCAGTCCATCCAGGAAGATAAAAAGGAAAACGTGAACGTCGCAATGGAGAACCTGCCGGCGGATAACCTGAAATATTATGATCTGGGGTCGGGCTTGGTGACCAACACGATCGGCAGCTCGATGGTCAAGTGGAATATGGCTTCCTTCATGGGACGTATCAATTATAACTATTTGGGACGTTACCTGTTGACGGTTTCCGCCCGTTACGACGGTTCTTCCCGTTTGGCCGACGGACATAAGTGGGTGCTTTTCCCTTCCGCCGCATTGGCATGGCGCATCAATGAAGAATCTTTCATGTCGGGTACATCCGGATGGTTGGATAACCTGAAACTGAGACTCGGTTTCGGTAAGACCGGTAACTCGGCCGTTGATCCTTACCAGACAAAAGGTACTTTGTCGTTGATCCGCTATCCGTTCGATAACGGTGCATCGGGAACGATCGGGTATGCCCCGAACGCGATGGCGAACAGCCTGTTGACGTGGGAAACGACGGACCAGTGGAACTTGGGTATCGATTTCGGTGTGTTGAGAGGACGCATCAACGGTACGATCGACTTGTATATGCAGAATACGCATGATCTGTTGCTGAAACGCCAGTTGCCGGTTGTTTCCGGTTTCCCGAACGTGCTTTCGAATGTGGGCAAGACACGCAACAAAGGTATAGAAGTCTCTATCAACTCTCTGAACATCAACACGAAGGATTTCCAGTGGACAACCGATTTGATGCTGTCTTCTAATAAGGAAGAAATCGTGGAACTGTATAATGGCAAAAACGATGATATCGGTAGCAAATGGTTTATCGGCCAGCCGGTGAATGTCCACTATGACTACCGGAAAGTAGGGATCTGGCAGAACACGGAATCCGACCTTGCCGAGATGGCGAAATTTGCCGCCAACGGAACGGATTTCGCTCCGGGAGATATCAAGATACAGGATGTGAACGGCGACTATAAGATTACGGATGCCGATAAGCAAATTTTGGGTAACCCGCGTCCGAAACTGATTGCCAGCATGGTGAATACTTTCAACTATAAAGGTTTCGACCTGTCGGTCTTTTTGTATGCGAGCTTCGGCGCTATGCTGTATAACGATATTTATGCGGTGGAACATTGCGGACGTAACGGCGGTGTGAAAGTAGACTACTGGACACCGAACAACCCGACGAACGCTTATCCGCGTCCGAGTATCGACGAAGAGCGTCCGATCTACATCACATCCACTTATTATGAAAAAGCGGACTTCCTGCGTGTGAAGACAATGACGATGGGATATACGTTGCCGAAGAACCTGACCAAGAAGTTCCTGGTTGAGAAACTGCGTGTTTACTTTACCGCCCAGAACCCGTTTATTTTTACCAACTACACGGGTATCGATCCGGAAGCTGCCAAAGTGGACGATGCCGGTAATCCTAAAACGGGCGGTAGCGGTTTCGGTACTCCGAGCGTCAGCTCCTGGATTTTCGGTATAAACATGACTTTGTAATTTTAATCTTATAAATAAAGAATGAAAATGAAATCTATATATTACTATATGCTGGCAGGCCTGACGCTTTCCACATCGGGTTGCAGCAGTTGGTTGAGCGAAGACGACGCTCCGGTGATGTCATACGATTATTACGAAACGGAAGCCGGGGTTAATGCTGCCATTACGGCGGCCTACGGTTTCCTCCGTTGGGGAGTCGGTGGCGAACGTTTCGATGTGTTGACCGAGCACGGTACGGACCTGTTCACGGAAGGGGAAGACGGCAATAACCGCGAATCGTATAATAAATATGCAACGCAGTTGAACCCGGACGACGGTATTCTGTATGAGATGTGGGAAAACCACTACAAGGGAATCAGCGATGCCAATATCGCCATGCAGAAGATCCTGGATTCAAAGGATTTGCTTGAGAATGTGAAATCGCAGAGCTATGCGGAAATGCAGTTTATCCGCGCTTACCTCTATTTCGACCTGGTACAGCAATTCGGACGCATTCCCCTGGTTACCGAAGGTAGCTTTGATATCCGTACGGACTTCAAACGTGCTCCGGTTGCCGATATCTATAATTTGATTATAAGCGATTTGCGCAATGCGGTGGAGAATCTGCCTGAAAAGGTTGCCACCAAGGGCCGGGCTACCTGCTATTCGGCTGCACATCTGTTGTCCAAGGTTTATCTGACTCGCGGTAGCGCCGTCAGTGACCAGCGTGGGCAGAAAGCAACCGATATGGACAGTACGCTGTACTATGCCGAGAAGGTGATCAACAGTGGCGCTTTTACTCTTCAGGAAAACTTCTCTTCCCTGTGGGATATCAGCAACCAGGGAAATTCCGAAGTCGTGTTTGCCGTACAGTTCACGACCGAACCGATGTTTAACGGTGATGGCAACAGGCAGCATCTCTATTGGTTGTCCTGGTATGAAGACCAGCCGGGCATGTTGCGCGACATTGCCAACGGCCGTCCGTACCGCCGTCATGTGGCTACCAAGAAGACGATGGATGATCTGTACGACCGCCTGCACGACTCACGTTTTTACAAGAGTTTCAAGTGGGTATATTATGCCAATAATGTAAATACGTTGCCCGTCTGGGAATCCCTGTCTTATGATGGCACTGTCTACTTTAATCCGGATCCTTCGAAAGGGCAGGTTACCGGCCAACTGAAATTCCAGCATGGCGATACAGCTATTTATTATACGATGGAAAAGACCGGATACGAATCGAACAGCAACGATATGCGTAAGTTCCGTGCCAACTATACGTATTCTTATTTCCCCCGTGAAATGCATTCGATCCGTTATTTCCCGTCATTGGTGAAATATCTCGATCCGAACCGACCTTCCGTATCCGAAGAAAAGGGTTCTCGCGAATGGGTGCGTATGCGTTTGGGTGAAACGTATCTGTTGGCTGCGGAAGCTGCCGGCCGTAAAGGGGATTTCGACAAGGCTGCCGAATATATCAATGTGGTCCGCAAGCGTGCCGCCTGGTCCGAGGGGGAACAGAAAGACCAGCAGATCTGGCTTTTTGAAGGTGGAGTGAACGATACGAAGAGTACCTATGACGCACTGAAAGTTTCTCCCGCCGACCTGCAAGGTGACTTTATCGAATTTATCCTGAACGAACGCGGGCGTGAATTGCTGGGAGAAACCAACCGCTGGGAAGACCTGGTGCGTTGTGAACTGCTGTACGACTGGGTGAAGAAATACAACCCGGATGCAATCTACATCAAACCGTATCACAAGCTTCGTCCTATCCCGCAGAAACACATCGACCGTCTGAATCCTGTCGGCGAACTCAGCGAAGAACAGAATGAAGGTTACTATTAAGCCTGTGCTCGGAGGTTAAGCGATATAGAAAACAGATAGTAATTAAAAAACGGCCGGCTACGATGGAATAGATGATATTCCGTCTGTAGCCGGCTTTTTGTGTTTTTCTGAAGAGCCGTGAAAAAAAGCTGGGAGGAATATCGGTTTTTTAAATCTTCTGTTTATCTTTGCCGCGTACTGTAAGCCGGATAAAGCGTTATCGCTGGTACAACTTTAGTGGTGAACACGAAAGTTTATATATTATCTCTCGATTGAAACCTCGAAATTTCAGAATAACTGGTAGATAGTATGTGAATTTTGTTCACGTTTTGTCTTGTCGTACAAGGTGGATGCTTATGCATTTGCATGTTCAAGATAAAAAACGTGGGTAATTATTGCATACAACTAGTTATAGGTTTTCGAGGTCCTTAATCGAGTGTATGTTGTTAATTCCCACGTTTCTTTATAATAACCATCCAATTTGGGAATTGTTGGATATACGGGATTTTTTCAGGTTGAATTTAAGCAAATATGGAATTACCTTTATCTATCTCAAATTTTCAGGAGCATTGGTTGTTGTCTCTTTCGAAAAAACTTGATCCTGTCAATATTACTGAACTTTTTTGGCAATTGCGATCCTATGTCGTCCTGCATCATGTGGAGTTTAAAGACTCTTCGTTCTCTTTTTCATCAATCGGTATTATTAATTTTGTGGATATCGCCGGTTTTGTCCGGAAGGGGGATACTTTGGGCATTTTGTTGAAGGACGGCCGTATCTGTTTGTTTTCCGCGTCGAGCATGGACCGGCAGTGCATATTGGTTTGTGATCCTGAGTTTTATAAGCGCACGGGAAGGATGTTGCCCGGTTGGTCTCTTTTAGCCGCGAAACGGCAATTATTATGGTGGAAAATAAAGGAATATCTGCGCAGGAACATACTTTGAGCTTTACTTTTTTTACCTTTGTCGGCAGACTAAACGATAATAGGTATGAAGAAGAAACTTATCTTTTCTTTATTGGTTCTGGCTGGCGCCCCTTCACTGTTGATGGCGGCGGACGAAGCGCGTTTGTTGCGTTTTCCGGCTACGAACGGCAATGAGATTGTTTTCTCGTATGCAGGCGATCTCTACAAGGTTCCGGTTACGGGTGGCGAAGCCGGGCGTCTGACTTCGCATGTGGGATACGAAATGTTTCCCCGTTTTTCTCCGGATGGTAAAACGATTGCATTCACCGGGCAATACGATGGTAATACGGAAGTGTACACCATGCCGGTGACGGGCGGGGAACCGCTGCGCGTGACCTATACGGCAACGAACAGCCGGGATGACTTGGGCGATCGTATGGGACCGAACAACATCGTTATGACCTGGACGCCTGACGGTAGCCGGATCGTGTACCGCAACCGTATCGGCGACGGCTTTAGCGGGAAGTTGTTCACGGTGGAAAAGGAGGGAGGCTTGTCCGAAGTCATTCCACTTCCCGAAGGTGGTTTTTGCAGCTATTCTCCCGATGGCAAACAGCTGGCTTATAACCGTGTTATGCGGGAGTTCCGTACTTGGAAATACTACAAGGGCGGAATGGCGGATGATATCTGGATCTATAATCCTGATAAGAAGACAGTCGAAAACATTACGGACAATCCTGCCCAGGACATTATCCCGATGTGGATCGGAGACGAAATCTTTTTCCTTTCCGACCGTGACCGGACGATGAATATCTTCGTTTATAATACGAAGACCAGACAGACGGATAAAGTCACGGACTTTACCGAATACGACGTGAAGTTCCCCAGCGCAAACGGCAATATGATCGTCTTCGAGAACGGCGGTTATATCTATAAGATGGATGCCGGGAGCAAGAAGCCTGAAAAGGTGGATATCACCCTGGCTTCCGACAATATCTATGCCCGTAGCGAAATCAAGGACGGAGCCGGCTACATTACCGAGGCCAGCCTGTCGCCCGATGGTGAACGTCTGGTGGTGACTGCCCGCGGCGAAGTGTTCAACCTGCCGGTAGAGAAGGGGGTGACAAAGAATATCACCCGTTCGCCGGGAGCACATGACCGCGATGCGCAATGGTCGCCCGACGGCAGATTCATTGTCTATATTTCGGATGCGACCGGAGAGACGGAACTCTATATGCAGGATGCCACCGGCGGCGGACCTGTTCAGCTGACAAAGGACAACGATACCTATATCCGCGGTTTCGAACTGAGCCCGGATTCCAGGACGGTTGTCTATACGGATCGCAAGAACCGTGTGAACCTGTTGGATATCGCTACAAAACAGGTGACGACCTTGTTGCAGGACCCGATGGGCGAACCGCGGGGCGTGACTTTCTCGCCGGATAACAAATGGCTGACTTATACTCGTACGGGAGACAATGAAAATAGCATCGTCTATGTTTATAATCTGGCTGATAAGAAAGAATACCCGGTGACGGATAAGTGGTATAATTCCTCTTCCCCGGTATTCAGTACGGATGGCAAATATCTGATCTTTGCATCCGCACGCGATTTCAATCCGACCTACGGATCGCTGGAATGGAACCATGTCTATAATAATATGTACGGGGTTTACCTGGCGCTGCTTTCCAAAGACACTCCTTCTCCTTTTATGGAAAAGGACTCTGAGGTTGCCGTGGCCGAAGATGAAGCGAAGAAAAACGCTCCGGCAAAGAAGGAGGAGACTGGAAAGGAAGAAGCTGTCGCTCCGGTTGTCAAGATCGACTTCGACGGTATTACGGACCGCATCGTCAAACTGCCTGTGAGCCCTTCCTATTATGGCAGTTTCTACTCGGATGGAAATAAAGTTTATTACTGGGGACGCGGCGGCACGAAAGTATTCGACCTGAAAAAGCAGAAGGAAGACGTGGTGGCCGACGGCGCTTCTATGGATGTCGAACCCGGCAGCAAGAAAGCGCTCTTCTTCAAAGGGAATGCCCTTTATGTGACGGATATCCCTTCGGGGAAAGCAGACCTGAGCGATCCGGTGAACCTGTCGAACATGAAGATCACGGTCGATTATCCGAAGGAATGGGCACAGATTTTCGATGAGGCTTGGCGGGCTTATCGTGACGGTTTCTATCTGGAGAATATGCACGGGATGGATTGGAATGCGATCAAGGCGAAATATCAGGTGCTTGTCCCGTATGCCAAGACACGTCTGGATTTGAACTACATCATCGGTGAGATGATTGGCGAACTGAACTGTGGGCATGCGTATGTGAATCCGGGTGAGACAGAACGTCCCGACCGGATTAAAACGGGGCTGTTAGGAGCCGAGATCTCTCGTGACAAGAGTGGTTTCTTCCGTCTGGAAAAGATACTGCCGGGCGCTTCCTGGAGCAAGTCGCTACGTTCTCCGCTGACGGAACCGGGCATCGACGCGAAGGCAGGCGAATTTATCGTGGCAATCGACGGTGTGCCGACAAACAGTGTGAAAGATATGTATTCGTTGCTGGTCGGCAAGGCGGATGTCCCGACGGAGATTTCGCTGAACAGCAAGCCGCAGTTGGCGGGAGCACGCAAGATCGTGATCAGTCCGTTGGAAGAAGAATATTCTCTGTATCACTATAACTGGGTACAGGATAATATCAAGAAAGTCGACAAAGCGTCGAACGGCAGGATCGGCTATATCTATATCCCGGATATGGGACCGGAAGGACTGAACGAATTCTCCCGCTATTTCTATCCGCAGCTCGATAAGGAAGGCCTGATTATCGATGACCGTGCCAATGGCGGTGGAAATGTTTCGCCGATGATCCTCGAACGCCTTTCCCGCGAACCGTACCGGCTGACGATGCGTCGCGGTTCCGCCCGTATCGGGACTGTCCCCGATGCCGTGCAGGTAGGTCCGAAAGTCTGCTTGATCAATAAATACTCGGCATCCGACGGCGACCTCTTCCCGTGGGGTTTCCGTGCGTTGGGATTGGGCAAACTGATCGGGACGCGTACGTGGGGCGGTATCGTCGGTATCAGCGGCTCGTTGCCTTATATGGACGGGACGGACATCCGCGTGCCTTTCTTCACGAGTTTCGATCCGAAGACCGGAAACTGGATTATCGAGAATCATGGTGTCGATCCCGATATCCTGATCGATAACGATCCCGTCAAGGAATGGAACGGTGAAGACCAGCAGCTCGACCGCGCCATCCAGGAGGTGATGAAAGAACTCCGGAACCGCAAACCGCTACCGGGAGTGCCGGCACCGAGAGATTTCTCTAAATAATATTGTTTACTTGTTACTTTTGGCTTGATCCAAAAGTAACCAAAAGATCAAGGCTTAACCGTCCGGTCTACTCCGGGCAAAGGTTCCGCTGTCGCCTGCGAAACTCGCTTCGCTCAAACAGCGCAGGCTCTTGCCGCTTCACCTTTGCCCTCCGCTTGACGCCCGTCCGCTTAGGCCTTTCCAAGAAAGCTCCGCTTTCTCTTGGGATTGCCGATACCGACGGTTCTTCTGCGGCCCCGTGCGGGGCACGGGGACAAGCCTGTTCCCGCACTTGATGCGGGATCGCAAAGGAGCAGGCAGCATCGGCAATCCCCAAAGAGCCGCCAGGCTCTATTTCCGGCCTAAGCTGGTGAGCGTTAAGCGCAGAGACCGTAGTGAGCGCCCGGAGCGTCTGCTGTTTGAGCGAAGCGAGTTTCAGACGCGACAGCGAACGTAGGGAACGGAGTAGCGAAGCAGGTTCGGCCTTGATCTTTTGGTTACTTTTGGATCAAGCCAAAAGTAACAAGTAAACCAGCATTTATAAAATCAATTAATTTTCAACTTTCAGTTAGAATATGGAACGTTTTGCCGCAATCGACTTTGAGACAGCCAATGGAAAACGAAGCAGTATATGCAGTATCGGGATTGCTATTATTGAAGACAATAAGGTGGTCGACTCTATTTACACGCTGGTCCGTCCGTATCCGAACTTCTACACCCGGTTTACCACTGCCGTTCACGGCATAACCATGCAGGACACGATCGATTCGCCGGACTTTGAGGAAGCTTGGGCCGGGATTGCCGGTAAATTACGGGATATCCCGTTGGTCGCTCATAACAGCCCCTTCGACGAGGGTTGCCTGCGGGCCGCCCATGAAGCCTATGACCTCGCCTATCCCAAATACCAGTTCTATTGCACCTGCCGCCTGTCCAGGCGGATGTATCCTTTCCTCGTCAACCACCAGCTACAGACCGTCGCCGCCCATTGCGGGTACGATCTGACCTATCACCACCACGCTATGGCCGATGCTTATGCCTGCGCGCATATCGCAGCGACGATGATGCGGGAAAAAGGAGTCGAAAGGCTATGCGAACTCTAACAGATGGAGGGTTTAGGAGCCGGCGGGCCACACAGTAGCGCGTCTACGTCTGTTGGGGAGCTATTGTTCTGATTGTCGAAACATCATTTACCTTAAATTCTTTTGATATGTTCAAAAAGATTCTCCCTGAAGACTTGTATCTGAGTGTGCTTGATAGTTATAAACCATCGGAAGAAGATTTGTGGCGCGGAAAAGTCGCTCCGGACCGCCCTGCCCGTTATCTGTCGGGCAACGAGGTGATCGATGCCGCTGTCGACTTACTGCATCGCAATCGTCATCAGACCTGCGATTTCTATGCCGCCCGGCTTGGCATCCCGTTGCGCGACCTGAATGGCTTCTACCGGGTGATGACGGGGATGAATTTCGAAATGTGGCGTGATCGTTATTTGGTTCTCATGACCAAAGAATTGCTCGAAAAGACGAAAATGAGCAGTAGCGAGATCAGTGCATGGATGAAGTTCTCCGCTGTCAACGGTTTCGCTCGTTGGTTCAGCCGTTTGGCCGGCCGCCAGCCCATCGAATGGAGGAGAGGATGGCGGGGGAACGATCCGAGGGCGAAATATCATTTCGACGACTGAATCGTCCCGGCCTTTTGCTTGCCGGCGATCTTGTCGACCACGATTGCAATCGCCCCGTCGCCCGTCACATTGCAGGCGGTCCCGAAGCTGTCCATCGCGATGTAGAGGGCGATCATCAGCGCTTGCAAGGTCTCGTTGAACCCTAACATGCTTTGCAGCAATCCCAGCGCGGCCATGATGGCTCCGCCCGGTACACCGGGAGCGGCGACCATCGTGACTCCCAACATCATAATGAATCCGGCAAGGGCGGTGAAAGTGACGGGTTCGCCTGACATATACATGATTGCCATTGCGCAGGCTGTGATCTTCATCGTACTGCCCGCCAGATGTATCGTGGCACAAAGGGGAACGACGAAAATCGCGATGTTCTCCCGTACGCCGTTCTTGACTGCCTGTGCCAATGTCACAGGGATGGTGGCGGCTGAGGACTGCGTGCCCAGTGCGGTCGCGTATGCAGGGAGCATATTCTTCAGCAACCGCAACGGATTCTTTCCGCTGACGCTGCCGGCGATGGTGAACTGGATAAGCAACAATAATACGTGCAGGACGAATATCACGATGATCACTTTCAGGAACATGGCGATTACACTCATGACCTGTCCGCTCACCGTCATGTTCAGGAAGATACCGAAAATATGGAGCGGCAACAAGGGAATGATAACCGCTTCGATCAAATTGACGATGATTTTCTGGAAATCGGAGAAGGCTTCCCGCAACGCTCCTCCGCTGATGTAGGACAGGCCGAGCCCGATCGTGAAAGAAAGCAGCAATGCCGTCATCACATCCATCAACGGGGGCATGGCCACCGTGAAGTAAGGCTGCAACATGAAGTCTTCGGGATTCTCCATTGCCGTCAACTCTGTGTTGACCGGAAGGATATGGGGGAAGATCGCCGAACTGCTGAAATAGGTGAAGAAGCCGGAAAAGATAGTCGAACCGTATGCGATCAGTGCGGTCAATGCCAGCAACCTGCCGGCCCCTTTGCCCAATTCCCCGATGGCCGGTGTCACCAGCCCTAAGATGATAAGCGGGATTGAAAACGACAGGAAGTTGCCGAACAAAGAATTAAACGTAACAAAAATGCGGGCGATCCCGCCGGGCAGGAACTGCCCGAACACGACACCGGCGGCAATGGCAATGACCACTTTAGCCAGTAACGACACTTTCAGCTTTTTCATTTTTCCTTTTTATTTTGAACCCGATCGCGGCAATCGTGATGCTCATCAACGGGCTGATTAGATTAAAGAAACAATAGGGAAGATAGGTGAATGTCGCCACTCCGAGGATCGTGGCCTGTGTCATGCCGCAGGTGTTCCACGGGATCAGTACGGAGGTAACGGTGACCGAGTCTTCTACCGTACGGCTCAGCAGGCGGCTTTCATATCCTTTCTTTTCATAAATATCCTTGAACATGTTTCCGGTCAGGATGATCGAGATATACTGGTCGGCCGTACAGATGTTGAGGAACAACCCCGATGCGACAGTCGATGCGACCAGCCCGACCGTCCGTTTCATGAAACGCAGGAATACGGAGGTGATGCTGCCTAACATTCCGCTTGCCGCCATCGCCCCGCCGAAGCACATGGCGCAGAGGATCAGCCAGATCGTATTCATCATGCCCGACATGCCTCGCGTGGCAACCAGGCTGTTCAGTTCCGGATTGCCGGTCTCTATACCCGTGCTGCCGTAGAACGTCATTAACAAGCCCTTGAAATCGGATTGGATATTTTCCACCGGTAAACCGGATATTTCCTGCAACAGGTGCGGTTGGAAGATCAGCGCGAACACGCCTGCCAACGCCGCCGAGATGAACAGCGTGATGATCGACGGAACTCTTTTGGCAATCAGGATGCCGGTGACGACCGGTACGATGAGCAGCCACGGTGTGATGTGGAACGTGTTGTTCAGGGCGATCGAGTATTGTTCGATCTGGTCCGTCGCCGTCGCCTCGTGCGAAAGCCCGGCCACCGTGAAGATCACGAGCGTGATGAGCAATGAAGGGACCGTTGTGACCATCATGTACCGGATATGTTTGAAAAGAGGCGTGTCTGTTACCGATGAGGCAAGGATGGTCGTGTCGGAAAGCGGGGATATCTTGTCTCCGAAATAGGCGCCCGAAATGATCGCTCCGGCAATCCATCCGTCGGAAAAACCTTGTGCCTGTCCGATGCCTAAAAGGGCGATTCCGATAGTGGCAATGGTGGTCCAAGAGCTTCCCGTCATGACCGAGACGACCGCACAGATGATGCAGGTCGATGCCAGGAAGAAACTGGGATGGATGATCTGCATCCCGTAATATATCAGAGTGGGGACGACCCCGCTTATCATCCAGCTGCCCGACAACGCCCCGATGATCAGCAGGATGATCAAGGCTGTCGCAACGCCGGTGATATTGTTGATCATCGCCAGCTCCAACGCTTTCCAGCGCACTTTGCTGTAGGTCATGGCGATCAGGCAGCAGACGGCGGTAGCGGTAAGCAATACGATCTGGCTTCCGCCGCTGAGGGCGTCACTGCCGAATGTGCGTATTGTCACAAATAAGAGGGTTACCAAAACAAGTATGGGAACCAGGGAAAGTAAGGGCGAAGGAATCTTCGTCGGATTATGCTCCATTCTCAATAATACTTATTTCTATGTGTTTACTTTGCAAATTTAATGGAAAAGCCTCAAAATGTTCCTATTATATAACTGATTTTAAGAACGTATTAATGATTTTGCAGTAATAATTCCTTCAATTCTTTCACCCCTTCCGATGCTCCTTTCCGGATGAAACGGATATCGTCGCGATAGGCTTTTACCTCTTTCGGGTCGATGAGGTAGATCGGCTGGCCGCGGCGCACGTAGTTCAGCAGTCCGGCGGCGGGATATACGTTGAGCGAAGTGCCGATCACCACAAAGATGTCGCAATCTTCCACCTGGCGGATCGCCGGATCGATCATCGGGACCGCCTCGCCGAACCAGACGATAAAGGGGCGGAGCTGTACCCCGTGAGGATCCTTGTCTCCTATATGCAGGTCCGGATTTTCGGGCGAAATATCGTATGTCGTATTCAGGTCGCGCACGGAACAGGCTTTCATCAGCTCACCGTGCAGATGGATCACATGGCTGCTTCCCGCCTGCTCATGCAGGTTGTCGATGTTCTGAGTAATGATATGGACATCAAACTCTTGTTCCAGGTCGGCAAGCCCGATATGCCCGGCGTTGGGTTTCGTGTTCAGCAATTCCCGGCGCCGCTGGTTGTAAAAGTTGAGCACCAGTTCCGGATCGGCTGCGAAGCCTTCCGGGGTTGCCACATCTTCTACCCGATATTTCTCCCACAGTCCGTCCGAGTCACGAAAGGTCGAAATACCACTTTCGGCACTCATCCCGGCGCCGGTCAGTACGACTAATTTCTTTTTCATAAGGCAGTTGTTCTATATTTCTTACAAATATAGAAAAGAAAAATCATTCCGGCTTCCCGATTTTACCTGTAAAAAGGATCGTACCCGTACTTTTTTCTTTCAGTACATAACCGAAGGGGCGGTCGAAGCGGATTTGTTACGGCTGCGGCTTCCGTACCGGATTCATCCGGCTTGATAATCAAAAAAGGCCGATGTGACTGCTTTATCACACCGGCCTTTTGTAAATAAAAACTGTAGCCTGTTATCCTAAATCGTTCAGGATATCCACCTTTCCTTCATTAACCAGGCGGTAGATCATCTCACCGAACAATGTGTTGACCCAAGCAAACCAGGAGCGGGTGAACTTGGCTGGATCATCCTTGTAGAACGATTCGTGCATAAATCCTGTATCTGCATCCGTGTCGCGTAACATCTTGACACATTTGCGGATCTCCTCGTTGTCGTGTGTCGTGTTGCAGCGCATGATGATACTCATCGGCCAGATATATCCGAAACCGATATGCGGACCGCCGATACCTTCACCGGCTTCGCCTTGGAAGAAATAAGGATTTGAATCGCTGAGCACCATCTTGCGTGTGTTCAGGTAGATCGGATCGTTCATATCCACGCATCCCAAATAAGGTAACGCGAGCAAGCTCGGAACATTGGCGTCATCCATAAACACATGATTGTAAAAACCGTCTACCTCGAATGCATATACTTTGCCATATTCCGGATGGTTGACGATACCATATTTCTCTACGGCGGCCGCTACCTCGTCCGCCAATGAGTCGCAACGGCGGGCAAAATCGTTATCGTTTTTGATCTCGCGCATCATCTCGGCCAACTGGCGGAGTGACGTGATGGCGAACAGGTTCGAGGGAATCAGGAACCCGAACAGGGTCGCATCGTCTGACGGGCGGAACGAAGAAACGATCAGACCGACCGGATTGACCGGACTGCCCCAACCGTCGTTCAGTAAGGTATCGCCTTGACGGTCCGTCTTGCGTCTGAACTTATACGGGCCGAGGTTGTCTTTACGCTGTTGTTCGATAAAGGTCTTGTAAACGGTCTTCATCGCTTTGTCCCAATCGGCATCGAAAGGAGAAGTATCACCAGTCTTTTTCCAAAAATGGTAGGCGAGGCGGATCGGGTAACAGAGCGAGTCGATTTCCCATTTGCGCTCATGTAATTCCTTTTTCATATCCGTGAAGTCGCTTTCCCATTCGCTGCCGGTCGGTCCTTCGTTGAAGCCGTTGGCATACGGGTCGATGTTGATGCACCAGGTCTGGCGGTTGATGACGCCGGCAAGCATGGTTTTCACTTTCGGATCGGCATTGGCGAACTGGATATGCGGGAATACCTGCGCCGACGAATCGCGGAGCCACATGGCGTGGATATCGCCGGTCAGGACGAAGGTGTCGGGTTTACCATTCACCATCTTGTGTTCGCAAGTCGTATCCAATGTGTTAGGAAAACAGTTTTCGAACATCCAGGCGAGTTTCGGGTCTTTCAGCTTAGCCTTTGTGGTGGCGATCGCTTTCTCTACGGCTTCGGATGTGAACTGACGTTTGCCCGGTGCCGGACGCTTACAGACGTATTGCAGGGTGGAGGCTGTCCCTGTTAATTTGTCGTCGGTTTTTTCAGCCATACGGGCGAATGAGTGCTGGCCCACCATAAGGCTTGCCAACGAGAGACCGCCTGTTTTCAGAAAGTTTCTGCGTGTTGTCATCTTGTTTGCTATTTATTTGATGTTATTGATTTCTGAGAAAAGTTCGACCATGCAGGCGTTGTCCAGCAGCCATTTATACTTTTTGGTCTTGATGCCGGTCCAGTCGTTGTCGAGGAATCCGTTCACGTCGCGCGTATGCTCCCATGCGTAGCGTGCGTTGTCCGCCATTGTCCGGATATATTCGGGATTATGGTCCACTTCATAGAGGGCTGTCAGGCCGCGCAGCAGGATCACGTTGAACCAAGGGCTGGCGGTGTAGAAGCGGGTTTCCGTTCCGTCTACGGCCTTGCGCACTTCGGTGAAACGTTGGTAGGCGCCTTGGGCGGTCTCCTGCGCGTCTTTCAGATAAGCTTCTTCACCCGATTGCAGGTAGAGCAGGACGCCGGCCTGTATCATCTGTCCGCTGTTGTAAGTATATTTGGCCTTGTCCACGCTTCCGTCCAGGCGGATATTATCCCAGTAAACGAAATCTTCCGGGTCGCGGAGGTTGTTTTTGGTCCAATCGTAGGTCTTCTTGGCCTGTTCGAGGTAGGCGTTGTCTTTTGTCAGGTTGTATAGTTTCATGCAGAGGACGGTTGCGGGCGCATTGGAGCATGTGTTCTTGGACGTCTTCTTTTGCTCGCACCAGTAGATGCCGCCGCCCAGCACGTCGTCCCATCCGCTATATATATAATTGTATAGCGCTTCGGCCTTTTCCAGGTATTTCTTGTTCTTCGTCAAGGCATACAGGTCGCAGAAATCGATCGCCAGCCAGTCGTTGTCATCATAAAAACGGTCGCTTTCCCCGTTGAACATCGGATAGCTCTGGTAACAGAACGGTTCGCGTGTGTTATCCCAATACTGCTCCAGCCCCGGCAGAATCCGTTCTTCCAGTACTTTCAGGTATTTCTCGTCTCCCGTTGTCTTGTAGAGCGCAATTCCCCCTGACAGCATACCGGAGTAGGGCCAGAGGAACGATACCTCCTGGTTCCGTTTCTGTTCCGAACCTTCCGCCAGATAGGTGACCTTGTTGTCGGGATTGGCCGGATACGTTTCCTGCAACAAGCCGTATTTCTCGACGTTATACTTGTTCAGGATGTTGGTAAACATCGAATCGGCGATAGAAAGATCGCGATCGGTAGAGGAGGAGGCTGTCAAGGAATTACAAGATGTTCCCCACAGCAGGCAATTACAAAGAATAATCAGTAAATTCAGTTGCTTCATGGTCTAATAGAATAAATATCATTTTCTTCGCAAAGATACGATTTATTCTATATTGTCACTCAATCTTGCCCTTATGAACTGAAAGGAAGAACCATTTTGGCATGAATTTCATCGAAAAAGGAGAGAGCGGGCCTTGCCTCGGATCGAGTGAAATGCATTTAAGATTATCCTTAGGAAAATAAAATTTCCCGGCGGTGCAGGAATTCGAATTCTCTGATGTCGAGGCTGAACAAATGTCGGGTGGCTTCTGTTCTTACATTGCTTCTACATAGACATTTTTGGCAATGCACAAGGTTGCTCGTTTTCCAATAAGTGAGGCAAATGTAATAAAAAAGTGTTGCTGTTTGCTGTTTGTGTAGTTAAAAGCATTACTTTTGTGGTTCATAATTAGTTGAAAAGAAAAAGAATGGATAAGATTAGTTACGCACTTGGCTTAAGCATTGGAAATAATTTCCAGAACTCAGGCATTAATAATCTTCAGGTTGAGGATTTTGTAAAAGGATTGAAGGATGTGCTCAGCGGAGCAGAACCTGAAATCAGTTACGATGAAGCAAAACAGGTTATCAACGATTACTTCATGAATCTTCAGAAAGAACGACTGGAGCTTAATAAGAAAGCCGGAGAGGAATTCCTGAATATCAATAAGGGAAAAGCCGGAGTCGTTACCTTACCCAGCGGTTTGCAGTATCAGGTATTGAAGCAAGGCGAAGGCGCCAAGCCGACTGCTTCCGACAAGGTAAAATGCCATTATCATGGTACATTGATCAACGGTACTGTCTTCGACAGCTCTGTAGAGCGTGGCGAACCAGCCGTATTCGGAGTGTCTCAAGTGATTCCGGGATGGGTGGAAGCGCTGCAATTGATGCCGGTCGGTTCCAAATGGCGTCTTTTCATCCCTTCGAACCTCGCTTATGGCGAACACGGGGCAGGCGATGCGATCGAGCCGAACAGCGCATTGGTTTTCGATGTTGAATTGTTGGACATAGTAAAATAACATAATAGAGAAAAATGAAAAAGATTAGTGTATTGGTTGCTACAGCGATTGTAGCTATGGGTATTACATCATGTGGTGATTCACACAAAAGCGCCTCTCTGAAGACTGCCGCAGATAGCGTGAGCTATGCCATCGGTATCAGCACAGGTGCAGGTTACAAAGATAACTTGAAAACTCTGCCGGGCGATCCTGCTAACGTAGACGATCTGATCGCAGGTTTTGTGCAGGCTATCAAGGGTGATTCTTCCGCTATGAAGATGACTCCGCAGGCAGCACAGGCTTATGTCCAGACTTACTTTATGGAAGCTTCAGCAAGAGATGCCAAGAAGACGAAAGAAGAAGGCGAAAAGTTCCTGGCTGAAAACAAAACAAAGAAAGACATTATCACGACTGAAAGCGGTTTGCAGTATCAGGTCGTAACGGAAGGTACAGGCGCTAAACCGACTGCCGACGATAAAGTGAAAGTTCACTACACGGGTACGTTGTTGGACGGGACTAAATTCGACAGCACGATGGATCGTGGCGGCGAACCGGCCGAGTTCCCGGTTGGAGGCGTAATCAAGGGCTGGACGGAAGTGCTGCAGTTGATGCCGGTAGGCTCTAAATATATCGTTTGGGTGCCCTCTGACCTGGCTTACGGTGAACGTGGCGCAGGACAGGATATCAAACCGAACAGCACATTGAAATTCGAAATCGAATTGCTGGATATCGTAAAAGATAAATAAGAGATAAACTATCGTTTTATACGGGTTAGGACGGGCGAAATATGTTAAATAGCATTTTTCGCCCGCTTTTATTATTTATTTCATACTTTTTTCTTTCACAATGATATAGTATTGAAATTAATTATATACTTTTGATACATTAAATCTAAAAAGGAAAGTAAAGTAAGCAAGCAATGGAGAAGATAGACAAACTGGACCGGCAGATATTGAACATTATTTCAAAGAATGCCAGGATTCCTTTCAAGGATGTAGCCGAAGAATGTGGCGTTTCGCGCGCTGCCATTCATCAACGGGTACAACGCATGATTGATATGAATGTGATCGTTGGGTCAGGCTATCATATTAATCCGAAGATTTTAGGTTACAACACGTGCACTTATATCGGCGTCAAACTGGAACGCGGTTCGATGTACAAAGACGTGGTTCCCGAATTCGAGAAGATTCCGGAAGTGGTCGAATGTCATTTTACGACCGGGCCGTACACGATGCTGATCAAGTTATACGCACGCGACAATGAACACCTGATGGAGCTGCTGAATACGCAGATACAGGAAATACCGGGTGTGACCGCTACGGAAACGCTTATCTCGTTGCGTCAGAGTGTCAAACGTGAAATCCCTATTTGCGATATTTCCGAATAAGAAGAATAGAACGTATGGGCCCGGCCTCGAATGAGTTGCCGGGCTTTTTTATATGCCATACAATTTATATTTTTGCAGAAAAAGATAAAGCAACGATGTCAAGATATTTGTCCATACTGTTCCTTTGTTGTCTTCCGGCCTGCCTATGGGCGGGGGAGAATTATCGCTTTCGTGTCTATCTGAAAGACAAGGGGGGCGACGGTTACCGGGTGGAGGAACCGGAAGCCTATCTTTCCAAAGAGGCGATCGAACGGAGAGTGAAAAATAATGTAGCCGTGACGGATGCCGACTTCCCTATATCCCGGTCGTATATCGACATGTTGTCTGAAACAGGTGCGACCCCGGTTGTGCAAAGCAAGTGGTTTGCGACCGTCGTGGTGGAAAGTTCCGACAGCACGGTGGCCGAACAATTGCAACAGTTGGCAATCGTCGATTCCGTCAAGTGGATTTGGAAAGGGAACCTGCGGGTCCCGACCGAGGAAAAGGAAGAAGACCGTTTTGTGTCGGAGGATGAACCGCTACATAATGAATATGGTTATGCTCATAAACAGATCAAGATGTTGAACGGGACTAAATTGCATGAAGCCGGTTTCCGGGGGGAAGGAATGCGGGTGGCCGTGATCGATGCCGGTTTTATGAATGCGGACCGGATGGCGGCTTTCGATTCGCTCAGGTTGTTGGGAACGCACAATGTCGTCTTTCCCGGTAAAAGCGTGTTTGTCGGGGACGATCACGGGACGAAGGTCCTTTCCTGCCTTGCCGCCGATATTCCGGGAGTGATGGTCGGGACCGCTCCGAAAGCTTCTTACCTGCTGCTTAAAAGTGAAGACAGCGATTCCGAATATCCCGTCGAGGAAGATTATTGGATTGCTGCGGTCGAATATGCGGACAGTGCCGGTGTGGACGTGATCTCCTCGTCGCTCGGATATTTTGCTTTTGATGCGGACGAACTGTCGTACGACCAGGCTGCCTTGGACGGCAAGACCGCTATGATCAGCCGGGCGGCTAACCTGGCTGCCGACAAAGGGATACTCGTCTTTTGCAGTGCCGGTAATGAAGGGAACGGCGATTGGGAAAAGATCACCTTTCCGTCGGATGCTGCCGGGATCTTTACGGTCGGTGCGATAGATGAGGATAAAAGGAAAAGCGGTTTCAGTTCCGTAGGCTTTACTGCCGACGGGCGCGTGAAACCGGATGCCGTGGCGTTGGGTACGAGCAGTTGCGTGATCGGTCCGGGCGGCAGTGTCAGGTATGCGAACGGGACCTCTTTTGCCACGCCTATCCTTGCCGGGATGGGAATCTGCCTCTGGCAATCACTGCCCTGGTTGAATAACAGGGAGGTGATCGAACTGCTGCATCGTTCGTCCAGCCGATATAAGCATCCGGATACGGAGTTGGGATACGGCATTCCCGATTTCTATAAAGCGTATAAAAAGGAAAGAAAAAATGGGGTACGGACAAAATAATCAGAATCAGGAGCGGCAGGAGTTCTCTTTGCTGGAGCTGAATAACCGGGTGAAAGGGGCTGTCCTGAATGCATTCCCGGAGACATGCTGGGTGCGTGCCGAGATGAGCGACGTGCGTACGAATGCTGCATCCGGGCACTGTTATCTGGAGTTTATCGAGAAGAACGCGATAACCGGTCAGCTGGTGGCAAAGGCGCGCGGCTCCATCTGGGCAAAGACTTTCCGGATGCTGAAGCCTTATTTTGAGATGGAAACCGGGCAGATGTTTGCTTCCGGCCTGAAAGTGCTGGTGAAAGTGTCGGTCGAGTTTCACGAACTCTACGGGTATAGCCTGACCGTGCTGGATATCGATCCTGCCTATACGTTGGGAGACATGATCCGGAAACGGATGGAAATCATCCGGCAATTGAAGGAAGAGGGCGTTTTCACGCTGAACAAGGAGTTGCCGTTTCCAACGTTGCCGAGGCGGATCGCTGTCATCACTTCGCCAACGGCTGCCGGATACGAAGACTTCCTGAACCAGCTGGCCGGCAACAAGGCCGGCTATTCTTTCTATCCGAAGCTGTTTCCGGCTCTTATGCAGGGCGAACGGACGGAAGAGTCCGTGATTGCAGCGTTGGACAGTGTGTACCGTCATGCCGACTGTTTCGATGTGGTCGTGATTATCCGGGGCGGAGGCGCTACTTCGGACCTGAATAGTTTCGATTCCTATCTCTTGGCGGCAAACTGTGCGCAATTTCCGCTTCCTATCATAACCGGTATCGGGCATGAACGCGATGACACGATCCTGGATATGGTTGCCCATACACGGATGAAAACACCGACGGCCGTAGCCGAGTTCCTGATCGGACAGATGGATAAAGCGGCCGGAGAGGTGGAAGAACTGCAACAGGACGTTTGTTCGTTGGCAACCGAAATCCTGTCCAGGCAAAAGAACTTCCTGCAATCGTTGGGAAGTCGTCTGCCTGTCCTGGCAATAAACCGGATCGAGCGGAACCGTTCGCTTCTCCAACGGATAGGCATGCAATTGCCGACGGATGCCCATGCATTTCTAAACCAATCGGCATCGAAGCTGGAAGCGATGCAAGTACGTTTGGCAAACCGTGCGGAAAGCAGTTTGGCAGAGCGGAACCGCTTTGTCCAGTTGACCGAACAGTTCATCAAGATGGCTTCTCCCGACTATGTATTGAAGCGGGGCTACAGCTTGACGCTAAAGGATGGCAAGATCATCAAACAGGCCGCCGGATTGGAGGCCGGCGAGGAGTTGGTAACCCGTTTTGCGGACGGTGAAGTACACTCGACAGTCCTTGCTGTAAATAAATCATAAATCAAAAATCATAAATTCCATCATGGCAGAAACATATAATGAAGCAGTAGAGAAACTCCGTAAGATCGTCGCCGACATAGAGAACGGCGATCTGGATGTTGACATTCTTTCTGAAAAGGTAAAGGAAGCGACCCGCTTGATCAAATTGTGCAAGGAGAAACTTTACAAGGCCGACGAGGAGGTCAAGAAAGTGTTGGAGGAACTGGAGTAATGAAGAAATATGTGCTGATTGTCGCCGGAGGCCGCGGGCTGCGGATGGGAGGCGACTTGCCGAAGCAGTTTATCCCGATGGAAGGAAAGCCTGTCCTGATGCATACGTTGGAGGCTTTTCACCGCTGGGATGCGTCTGCCGGTTTGATCCTGGTGCTCCCGGAAGATCACCAGCCTTATTGGGAGATGCTTTGCCGGGAGATCGGTTGTAAGGTCCCGCACCGGATTGCGAACGGAGGCGAAACGCGTTTCCATTCTGTTCGCAACGGATTGAATTTCCTTGCGGATGAGATTGAAAATGCAGCCGGAAGGGATGAAAAGATACTGGTGGCTGTGCATGACGGGGTACGGCCTTTTGTCGCACCTGAAGTTGTCGAGCAATGTTTTGCCGAGGCTGAAGTATCGGGAGCTGCTATCCCGGTCGTGCCTGTGGTCGATTCTCTCCGCGAGTTTTCCGGCGAGTCCAGTCGTCCGGTCGACCGTTCGCGTTACCAGGCGGTGCAAACCCCGCAGGTTTTCGATTATGATTTGCTTTTGAAAGCATACGAACAACCTTACTCGGAGTTTTTTACCGATGATGCTTCGGTTGTGGAGGCTTTCGGACATACGGTCAGGACTGTTCCGGGAAACCGGGAAAACATAAAGATTACGACTCCGTTCGATCTGTTGGTGGCAAAGGCGCTGCTTGCAAAATAAATATTTGTATATATGCTCGATCTCGACAAACGTTCCATCATGTATCTGCCGGGCGTCGGCCCGAAAAAGGCGGAAATATTACAGAAGGAAGCCGGCATTTCTTCGTATGAGGACTTGCTGTTCTACTTTCCGTATAAATACATTGACCGGAGTCGTTTCTACAAGGTTGTGGAAGTGACCGGGGATATGCCTTATATACAGTTGAAAGGGCGCATCTTGTTTTTCGATACGGTAGGCGAAGGACGTACACGACGGTTGATCGGCAAATTCACGGACGGGACGGGCACGATCGACCTGGTCTGGTTCAAAGGGATCAGCTATGTGTTGGACAAGATCAAGACCGGCGTCGATTATATCGTATTTGGCAAACCGACCGAGTTCGGGCATATTTATAATATTCCCCACCCGGATATAGACTCTCTGGACCAGGCGGATAAGGTTGCCAACGGCTTGACGCCGTTCTATAATACGTCTGAGAAGATGAAGAAGTCGTTCCTCAATTCACGGGCGATCCAGAATTTGCAATACACATTGTTGAGCGGTTTGAACTGGACGCTGCCTGAAACACTTCCGCCGGCTGTCTTGAACCGTATTCGCATGATGTCGTTTCCAGAAGCGATACGGAATGTGCATTTCCCCGAATCGGTCGATAAGTTACGGAAAGCGCAGTTGCGCCTGAAGTTTGACGAACTGTTTTTCATTCAGTTGAATATTCTCCGTACTTCCAACCTGCGCAAGCTGAAGTTGAAAGGGATTGTCTTTCCTTCCGTCGGAGACTATTTCAATACGTTCTATAAAGAATATCTGCCTTTCGAGTTGACGAATGCGCAGAAACGTGTTGTCCGTGAGATTCGTGCCGATATGGGAAGCGGACGGCAGATGAACCGTCTTCTGCAGGGAGATGTGGGAAGCGGGAAGACATTGGTGGCTTTGCTCTCCATGCTGTTGGCGGTCGATAACCATTGCCAGGCCTGCATGATGGCACCGACGGAGATACTGGCGACTCAGCATTATGCGACAGTCATGGGTTTCCTGAAAGATATGGATATAAAAGTGGCCCTGCTGACCGGCTCGACGAAAAAGAAGGAACGGAATAAGATATTGCCGGCTATTGCGAGCGGTGAGATCCAGATCGTGATCGGGACGCATGCGCTGATCGAAGAGACGGTCGTCTTTTCCTCTCTCGGTCTGGCGATTATAGACGAACAGCACCGCTTCGGGGTGGAACAACGTTCCCGGTTGTGGACGAAAAATGCGGTCGTTCCTCATGTCCTGGTGATGACTGCGACGCCTATTCCCCGTACGCTTGCCATGACCTTGTACGGCGATCTGGATGTCTCGGTGATCGATGAGTTGCCGCCCGGACGTAAACCGATCCAGACCGTACATCGCTATGATAACAAGAAAGCGCAACTCTACGACTTTCTCCGCAAGGAAATCGGACAGGGCCGACAGGCCTATGTCGTTTATCCTTTGATCGAAGGCAGCGAGAAGCTGGATTACAAGAATCTGGAAGAGGGGTTCGAGACATTCAAAGAAGTTTTCCCGGATTATAAGGTATGTATGGTCCACGGAAAGATGAAAGCGGCCGACAAAGAGGCGGAAATGCAGAAGTTCATTTCCGGCGAGGCGCAGATATTGATGGCGACGACCGTGATAGAAGTTGGTGTGAACGTGCCGAATGCATCCGTGATGGTCATCGAAAGCGCCGAACGTTTCGGCCTTTCCCAGTTGCATCAACTTCGCGGCCGGGTGGGACGTGGAGCGGAGCAGTCATATTGTGTGCTTGTCTCTTCCTATAAATTGAGCAACGAGACACGCAAGCGCCTGGAAATAATGGTGAACAGCAACAACGGCTTTGAGATCGCCGAGGCCGATTTGCGTCTGCGCGGTCATGGTGACCTGGAAGGAACGCGCCAGAGCGGAGAGGGGATAGACCTTAAGATCGCCAACCTGGCAGCCGACGGACAAATCCTTCAGTATGCGCGTGATATAGCCCAGGATGTTTTGAACGAAGACCCCGATTTGTTATCCGAACCTAACCGGATATTGAACGAACGCCTGAAAACTCTCTTTGCAAAGAAGGTAAACTGGGGAATGATCAGCTAATATGTTGTGAAACATATTATGCTGTAATCGTTTGTAAATCAAAAGTCAAAAGGTGGACTTTTGCTTTTCTTGGGTTTCATTGCGGAAATTTTTCGTTATTGAATTTTGCCGGCTGATTCAAAATTACGAACTTTGACGAAATGACGATGAAATAAACTATTCTATATCATGATTTTTCATCGTGTATTATCGTTGAAAGTGATAAAAATAATGAAGATACGAACATTACTATTTATTTGTTGTACCACTATTTTGGTATCAGCCGTCGAGGCGAAAGCACAAGAAGACAAAGGGAATCCGAAGCAAGTTGTATATATTAAGAAGATGGATAAACGTGTCTCCGAATTGATGGCTGACCGTGTCGGTATCCGGAAAAATATGGAGTTGAAGGAACTTGCTACCATTAATGAAAAAGCGATGGAAGCGAGAGAGGATTTGATGTTTCCTGCTGATGAATTATACGGTTCCAACTGGGAAAATCAGTGGGTCGATCCGTTCCGTGGAACTACTGCAAAGGTGAATTTCCCGGATTCGTTTGCAATCGATTGCTCTTCTTTCGTTTATCCGATAGCCATCGATTCGATGGCAAGAATTACTTCCAAATACGGTCCGCGCCGTCGTCGTATGCATAGGGGCATCGACTTGAAAGTGTTGATCGGCGATACGATCCGCGCAGCCTTCGACGGTAGAGTTCGTATTAAGAACTTTGAACGCCGTGGATATGGCAATTACCTGGTAATCCGTCATCCGAACGGCCTCGAAACCGTATACGGACATTTATCTAAGGCTCTTGTGCAACCGAACGATATCGTCCATGCAGGTGATCCGATCGCTTTAGGCGGTAACACGGGACGTTCTACCGGTTCTCATCTTCATTTTGAAACCCGCTTTTTAGGACAGGCCATTAATCCGGCTGAAATTATAGACTTCGAAAACGGTGTTCCCCACCAGGATACCTATGTTTTCCATAATGTAAAGATTAACGGACGCAGAAGCAATATCTACACCTCTTCTTCCGACCGGATGGTTTATCACCGTGTGAAATCGGGTGACACGTTGGGCAAGATTGCCCGGATATATGGAACTACCGTAAATGAATTGTGCCGCCTGAACGGGTTGAAAGGCACGTCTGTTTTGCGAATCGGACAGTCTATCCGTTGCAGTGCCGGTGCGGTCACGTCTGCTAAAGCTGGCAAATCAAAACCGACCGCTTCTGCGAGCGTAAAGCAGACCGTGAAGACTACGGTTGCGGCTGACGCTGCAGCCGTCGCTTCGATCAACCAGGCTTCCAATGCGGGGCAGCAAGAGGCTACTCCGGTCTACCATCGCGTGAAATCGGGTGACACGTTGGGCGCTATTGCCGCTAAATATGGTACGACAGTCTCAAAGCTCTGTGAATTGAATGGTATTACAAAAACTACGATTCTGAAATTGGGCCGTTCGCTCCGTTGTTCTTGATTAAGATTGGGTAAATACGATATGAAGGGCTATCCGCACACAACGGATAGCCCTTTTTATTTCCGGCTAAAGTAGCCTCTCTTTTGGTCGGATATGGATTTATCCGTATCTTTGTACGGATGTAAATGCTAAGAAAGTATGGCTGATACGAAGGAACAATTCGAAAAAGTAATATCCCAATGTCGGGAACTGTTTGAAAAGAAGTTGAAAGATTACGGTCCCTCGTGGCGGATCATGCGCCCGCAGTCGCTGACCGACCAGATATTCATTAAGGCAAACCGGATCCGCAGCCTTGAGATAAAAGGTGTGAGCATGGTGGATGAAGGTATCCGTCCTGAGTTTGTCGCAATCGTGAACTATGGGGTGATCGGCTTGATACAATTGGCAAAAGGATTTGCCGATACGACAGATATAAGCAATGAAGAGGCATTGGCCCTGTATGATAAATACATCACGGAAACCAAAGAGCTGATGTATGCCAAGAACCATGATTATGATGAGGCATGGCGCGGCATGCGTATCAGTTCCTATACGGACCTGATTCTGATGAAACTCTATCGTACGAAGCAGATCGAGAGCCACGGAGGCAAGACGATCGTGTCGGAGGGTATCGATGCCAACTATATGGACATGATCAACTATGCGTTATTCGGCTTGATCAAGCTGGAGTATGGGGAGAATTGATAATTGAAAATTGAAAGTTAAAAGTTAAGTGAAGAGTAAAGATACCGTTTTAAAGATATTGGCAGAGTTGTGCCGTTTGCTGATCGGAGTTGTATTTATCTTCTCCGGTTTTGTCAAGGCTGTCGATCCGGTGGGAGGGGCGATCAAGATCGGTGAATACCTGGCTTCCTTCGGACTGGATATGTTGCAACCTTTTACGGTATTGCTGTCTTTCAACCTTTCTGCAATCGAGTTTGCGCTCGGTGTCTGTATGTTGTTGGGTGTGTACCGGCGGTATGTCTCTTTCCTTATCTTGGCGTTTATGGCGTTTATGACGCCGCTTACCTTGTATTTGGCTCTTTTCGATCCCGTATCGGATTGCGGCTGCTTCGGAGACGCGCTGGTGATCTCCAACTGGGAGACGTTCTTTAAAAATATCGTACTCTCTCTTGCCGCTATTGTTACGTTTATTTATAACCAGCGTTTGTTCCAGTGCTTTACTTTCCGGGTATATTGGTTTGTCGCCTTGTATGCTTACCTGTTCGGCGTCGGTTTCGCTTATTATAATTATAATCATCTGCCTGTAATCGATTTCCGTCCGTATAAGATCGGTGCGAATATACCGCAGTTGATGGAGATGCCCGAAGGGGCTCCGCAGGATGAATATAAGTACACGTTCGTGTATGAAAAAGACGGCGTGAAGAAAGAGTTCTCGCTTGAAGACTATCCTGCAAACGACAGTAGCTGGACGTTTGTGGATTCGAAGACCGAATTGATCAAGAAGGGCTATCAGCCTCCTGTTGCCGCTTTCAATATTTACAATGGAGAGGGCGATGATGTGACGGAAGAAATCATCGGAAATCCCGGCCCTGTTTTGCTGCTTGTCGCTCCGAAGCTGGAAGAGGCGGACGACGAGCAAATGGATGAGATCAACGGTGTGTATGACTATGCACTCGAACATGATATCCCGTTCTATTGCGTGACGGGCTCTTCGCCGGAGGCGATCGGTACCTGGAGCGACAATACCGGGGCCGAATATCCTTTCCGGATGGCGGACGAAGTGCTTCTTAAGACGATTATCCGTTCCAACCCCGGCCTGGTGCTGCTGAAAGGCGGTACGATACAGGGTAAATGGCATTACAACGATATTCCGGCAGAGGAAGATGTCAAGGCGCTTATGGATCGTTGCTTGGACGAGAGCAATATAAAAAGTAAAGAAGATGGGGCCCTCGCAACCAACCTATTGACTTTTACCGTACCTTTGCTGCTCGTTTGGGTATATGACCTGCTGCGTTTCAGACGTAAACGGAAAGAAAAGAAATAACTATTTGTATTACATATTTAATTAATTAAGTCATGAGAAAGAATATTGTTGCAGGAAACTGGAAGATGAACACTACCCTTCCTGAAGGTCTTGCTTTGGCAAAAGGCTTGGACGAAGCTCTTAAAGGTAAAACACCTAACTGTGATGTGATCATCGGTACTCCGTTCACTCACTTGGCAAGCGTTGCTGCTGCTATCGACACGAATAAGATCGGTGTTGCTGCTGAAAACTGCGCAGACAAGGAAAAAGGTGCTTACACCGGCGAAGTTTCTGCTGCCATGGTTGCTTCTACAGGTGCAAAATATGTGATCCTGGGCCACTCTGAAAGACGTGCTTACTATCACGAAACTCCGGAAATCCTGAAAACAAAAGTTGAATTGGCTTTGGCTAACGGTCTGACTCCGATCTTCTGCATCGGTGAAGTGCTGGAAGAAAGAGAAGCCGGCAAGCATTTCGAAGTGGTAGATGCTCAGATCAAGGGATCTTTGTTCGACCTGTCTGCTGAAGACTTCGCTAAGATCGTTCTGGCTTACGAACCGGTTTGGGCTATCGGTACAGGTAAAACCGCTACATCCGACCAAGCTGAAGAAATCCATGCTCATATCCGTGCTACTCTGGCTGCTAAGTATGGTCAGGAAATTGCCGACAACTGCACAATCCTTTACGGTGGCAGCTGCAACGCAGGCAATGCGAAGGAACTGTTTGCTAAACCGAACGTAGACGGCGGTCTGATCGGTGGCGCTTCTCTGGCTGTCGATAAGTTCATGCCGATTATTGAAGCATTTGATAAATAAGTTGAAAAGTGAAAGGTAAAAGGTGAAAGTTGTTTTGGCTTTCAGCCGATTCGTGATTTTCACTCTTTTACCTTTTAATTTTCAACTTTCAATTTTCAACTGATATGAAACGATTATCTTGTATTCTTTCTTTATGTATGTTGCTTGGTGCATCTGCTTTGTCTGCTCAGACGGGTGGAGCCGGACAGGCGGAAGACATCATTGACGCCTTGCAGGAAAGAGTTCCCGGAAAAGGGACTGTTGTGGTGCGCGGGTCCGATGCTCTTCGTAATATGCTCGGTAAACGTTTGCATGGCGAAGGGGTGGAAAAGACTGATAGCACGGCCTTTCTGAAAATACAAGGCTATCGTACACAAGTGTTTTCCGGCAATAACCAGCGTAAATCCAAAGATGAAGCTTTCCGGAAAGAAAAAGAAATTAAGGAACTTTTCCCTGATGTCCCGACTTATGTGACCTACAATGCTCCGTTCTGGCGTCTGCGTATCGGTGATTTCCGTTCACACGAAGAGGCTTATCACATGCAACGTCTCCTGATGGATGCATTCCCGGCCTATAAGAAAGAAATGTACATTGTTAGGGAAGAAGTCAAAATCCCATTGAATTGAAATGAGTGAAGAAGTAAACGAGAAGACTTTGCTGGCTCGCGAAGAACTGGCCGGCCATTATAAAAGTATTATCCATCTGCTTGGTGAAGATGTAGACCGCGAAGGTCTGTTGAAAACACCCGAACGTGTAGCCAAAGCTATGCAGTTCCTGACCAAAGGGTATCATGAAGACCCGGCTGCCGTGCTTCGCGGCGCCATGTTCAAGGAAGAAGACTACAAGCAGATGGTGATTGTAAAGGATATCGATTTCTTTTCTCTTTGTGAGCATCACATGTTGCCCTTCTTCGGAAAGGCCCATGTCGCCTATATCCCTAAAAAATATATTACGGGGTTGAGCAAGATTCCCCGTGTCGTGGATATCTTCGCCCGCCGTCTTCAGATCCAGGAACGATTGACCATGCAGATCAAAGACTGCATTCAGGAAACGCTCGATCCGTTAGGCGTAATGGTCGTGATCGAGGCACAACATATGTGTATGCAGATGCGTGGCGTCGAGAAACAGAACTCCCTGACCACGACCTCCGACTTCACTGGATTCTTCCAGCAAGCCAAAACGCGCGAAGAATTTATGAATCTGATCAAACATAACCGGTAATACCCTGGTCACACCCGTTTGTATTTTCCAGAGTGCTTTTCTTCTTTTATCGTGTAATATTATCTCTCTGCGTGCGACTAATAAAATAAAACGATGAGAGAATGAAAGCTACTCAACAACAGGAAAAAGAGTTCATCGCACTTGTGGAGGAATACAAACAGGTCATTTACAAGGTCTGCTATGTCTATGCGACGGATGCCGATCACCTGAATGACCTTTATCAGGAGGTCGTGATCAATTTGTGGAAAGCTTACCCTCGCTTCCGGGGCGATTGTAAGTCGTCTACCTGGGTCTATCGTATAGGCCTGAATACCTGTATTTCCTTTTTCCGCCGTTCGAAACGAAGACCTGAAGTGGTTCCGATCTCAGTCGATCTGGAAGCGTTTGCAGAGGAAAGCGACAAGACGGTACAACTCCGTGAACTCTATCGGATGATCAATAAACTCGGCCAGCTGGAACGTGCACTGATCCTGCTTTGGCTTGAGGAAAGGAGCTATCAGGAGATAGCCGAGATCATCGGTATTTCTAAGAACAACGTGGCAGTCAAACTCAATCGTATTCGTGAGAAATTAAAAGCAATGTCGAATCGTTAAAAGTTACGGATATGGAATTGGAAGAATTAAAAGCGGGCTGGAGTATCTTGAATGAACAACTTGCAAAAAGCGAAATGTTGAACAAAAGAATCATCAAGGAGATGATCACCAACCGGACACAATCGGCTTATGAACGGCTGTTCCGTTTTGATCTGTTCGGATTGATACTGGTGTTGGGGATTTGTATCATGTTTCCGGTATTGGTTGCTACAGGTAAAATTGTCTTGAAGCCGCTCTCCTTCGCTTTGCTGGAAGGCTCTATAGTTATCGGCTTTTTTATGCAACTTTTTTTCATTTCTCTCCTTCTCCGGTTCGATATGGAGAAGAAGAAAATCTACGAACTGACTAAATTGGTATTAACCTATAAGTTATGGATGAAGAGGAACACAGTGATTGGCTCTTGGATGGGTATGGCGGCCATTATCGCGTTTCTGTTCATCGAAAAAGCCCAGCTTGTCGGTAACTGGGAAGTTCGTTTGGCAGGAGTGTTTATATTGGCTTCTGTCATAATATTTTTCCAAACCCGTTTTTATCTGAAAAATATTCGTGCAATAGAGAAAGGTCTGGCAGAATTGAAGGAATTTGAAGAAAAAACGGATCTCAAGACAGTATGTTGATTGGTGTTGATAATCAGTCTATTATAGTTTCCCTCTGAAGGGAACGGAAATTCCCCTTGCAGGGAACGAGAGTTTCCCTTGCAGGAAACGCAAGTTCCCTCGGTGGGAAACGAGAGTTTCCTTGTAAGGAAACTTCATGAAAGTAAATCATTATTTAATGCATCTAATCTTCTTAGACATGATTATTCAAATATAAATATGTTTTTCCCCTTTCTATACATAATATTTGTCCACGAAGTATCAATAGTTCAACTAAAACATTTCAAACATCCCGGCTGATCTTGGTTTATGCCTTGACGGATGTGAACCAAGCGCCACTAAAGAGACCAAGATCACTTCCTCATCTTCCGATAATAACGCGGGTTGTAGCCGGGCAGCAATTCCGGATGGAATACCCAGATCAGGTCTTTCAACAGGTAATCGGGATGCAGAGGAAATTCTTCATAATAAGGGACAAGCCCCGTATTACAGGAATAAATCCGACGGTTCTTAAAGGCGTCGAAGTTTTCGTACGGCGTGTATTCGGCACGCAGCTCACCATAGGTCATGTCTTCGGACCGGTTATATTTAACCAGCCACATGTCGGCATGGATAGCCCGGTCGAGCACCGTCTCGAAAGCCAAGGGCGTACTGCCGGCTCCGGGAAGTTCCTTAAAAACATAATCGGCTCCGGCATCGGCATACATATTGGCGATATAGCTTTCCCCCGCCGGCATAAACCAGGAAGCACCGAACTTCTTTTCGGAGATAACGGTAGGACGGGGCATATCGGCCGTGACCAGCCGTTTCAGGTCGAGATAGTTTCTTTCCGTTTGCCTGAAAATAGAATCGGCCAAAGCCTCCTTGCCGAACAGCATCCCGTAGAAACGAATCCATTCGGTACGTCCCAACGGCAGCGACTCCATATAATCGGCTCCTTCGATAATGGGGATTCCCAGTTTCTCGACCGGCCCGTAGCCGCTATTCTGGAAAGGGGAAACGATCACCAGCTCGGCGCCTTTGTCGATCATCCTCTCCACATTAGGGGCGGTCGCCTCTCCCATATCGGTAATCCGCCCGGCTTTCAGCCCTTCCTGAATGGCAGGCGTGTCCATATAGCGAGGTTCGCAAACGCCTATGATCCGTCCAGTCTCGTCCAACTGGTCGATAATAGCCGCATGCACGGATGTATAGACCACGATATTCCGAGCCGGGACCTGCACGACCGTCCCTTTCGGAAGATTTGCGGGAAGAGGCCGTTCACGGTCTACCAAAAGATACCGTTGCAACAGGCGCGTGCTGTCCCACGGATCGCGTACTTCAACAGAGGTGTAATCATTAAAATGATGCACGGTAAAACCCCGGGCGTAGCGGATGGTATCGGAAGAGAGGGAGTCTTCGGGATGGGAACTCTGCTTCATCTGGCAAGAAGGCCAGATAAAGCAGAGCAAAAGAATTATATATAAATACAGTCTATTCATTTATGGTATCAGTTTCCCATTACCCAAACAGTATTCGGACCATAGCCTTTTGAATCGACAGGAGATCCGGCAACGTTTTTCCCTTCTTTGTTGTAGACATAAACTGAACCTGTTTCCGTATAAGGAGCATCCGTAATGTAAATATTACCTGACGCATCCACATTTATACTGCTTAATGTAAATACTTTATTCATATCCGGTATTAAGTTGTCATTAACCTGTTCACCAGTCAAAGCATCGTATTTGGAGACGCAAACAGACTCTGCCTGTCCATACGGGGCATAAAGCACATACAAGAAACCGTCACGCAAATCCATACAGCTACCATTCTCTATCGTTTTAACCGTACCTGTTGTACTATCGATACGTTGCAATGTATTAGGAATGTCTTCATAATTCCCCATTGAAATGACATAGATATCGCCCTTCTCATTCGCTTCAAGGCGGCAAGGATTTATAACAACCTCTATTTCTTTTTCTACTTCTAAAGAAGATAGATTAATCACAGAAACTGTTTTTCCATAATTCGGATAGTCATTACCACCGGAATTGGCAACGTATAACTTGTTATTTGAGACAACGATTTGTTCCGGATAACGCCCTACAGGTATTACCTTTTCCACTTCCAAAGAGGCCGTATCCAACACTGCAACAGAGTGACCATAAAAGTAAGCCATATAGATTTTACCTTTATCCGCAGCCAAATATCTCGGCCTCATAGGTTCTCCTCCTTCATTTTCAGGCTCGATCGCTTTCACCAGTTTTCCGGACATATCCATGACTGCCAAACGGTTGGAACTCGTGACACTCACATACATTTTAGAACCATAGACCAACATATCTTCAGCCGAATCTCCTAACCTGCTACCATTGGCGTCTTCATAAAACTTATCATTTAACGTACCGGACGCAGCATCGTAATAAGCGATAGAAGCATTGTTCTCACCCTGATTTCCACGATTCAGAATAAAGAAATCGGATGTTATGACGGTGTCTGCAGGTTGAGGCTCTTCGCCATCCACATCGTCATCACAAGAAAAGAAGCCGGCACATAATGTCACAGCCCCCAACAAAACTACATACTTTTTAAAATCCATCTGTCTAAGTTATTTAAAGTTTAATATACAAATCTCACGCTTGCCCGGAAAGACCGTCCGGGCATCGGATAATAGCGAATCACATCATACGTGACATTTCCGATATTCAGAATTTCCGCCTGTAAACGAAGCGAACAATGTCGTAACGAAAATGTCCTGTTAAAAGAGAGTTGCTGCTCAACATATCCATCAATTAAATTCTCCGGAATATTCTGTTGCAAAGAATAACGGTCTCCGACAGCCATCAACGTCCAAGTCGCATTCAACCAGGGATGTTCCACTCCTACGGAAACAGTCCCTGCATGTTCCGGTGTATAAGGAATCTGGTCTCCGTAAATCTTTGAACCTTTAGTAGTCCGATCTACCGCATGTTGCCATGTATATGAGCCATCCAATAAAACCGAAAAGGATGCCGGCAAGCGTAACTGTGCAGAAGCGTTCACATCCAGACCTCCGATGTTCACCTTCCCCATATTCATCATCTTCCAGATAAACATAGTCGGCAGGGCGACAATCTTATCTTTTACCTTATTGTAATAGCCGTCAACCGAGAAACTGACATAATCAAGTGATAAATCGGAGAAAGACTCGCTCCAGGTCATTCCTATGTTATATTGTGTGGCTTTTTCCGGATGAAGCATCCGGTTGCCGAGACGATCATAATACAAATCATTGAACGTCGGTATGCGGTATGAGTGTTTGTACGAAGCCCTGAGTCGTAAATTCTGTTCTGGGAACAAACGATAAGAGAGACTTACCGCCGGTGACAATTTCGAACGGTCAGGGGCAGCTTCGCCTATTTCCAATGTTTCCGTAATAAACGTACCGAGCAAACTGGCCGTTGCCGTAAGCCTGGGATTTTTATATTGGGCTGCAACAGCGGTCAACGAGGTCAATCGTTCCGGGAAAGGACATTTGGGAGTAGTTGCGTCTAACGTATTGTAATAGACATCTTCCGCCAACGAAAAAGACCAATATTCCTTGGGCGTATACAGAAAAGCCGCCGAACCATATATTTCCCGTTGCGTATATACATCTTTTTGCTGTCCATTCTCATATTGACTATGGAAGTCCCTATAACGTGTCCAAGCGTAATCGAATTTACCCAATATTTTAAAAGCAAAAACATGATTCAGACGATTCTCATAATTCGCCTGCACAAAACCGTTCCTGTTTTCCAAACGTTCTTTATGGTAATCGCTATACAGCACGACTGATCCGGGTAATCCGCGGTCAGAGTCAAACCAATATCCCTTCAATTGCATTTTCCCGGCCTTCGCCCAATCAGCGAAGAAATTCATTTCCCCATGATAGCTGTCGATATCGCTGTTATGCCTTTTTTCCTCTGTCACGATATTGCCATTGGTAAATGTAAAAGGATATCGGCCATCGGCATGTTGGTAATCCGCATTCAAAGTTGCAGCATATTTTGTTCCTAATTTTTGCTCGTAACGAAGGGAAGGATTCACAAATCCAAACGAACCGCCTTTAACCTGCAACCATACATGAGATGGCTTTTGCTCAAAACGGGGAACTGCAGTCTTTATGTTCAACGCCCCCGCCGACGCATACACCCGTGCCGTCTGAAAGATGTCATCCGCCTGCCCGATCGACAAAGAGACCATATCGACATTATCCAGTGAGAAGCGGCTGATATCCACCTGCCCGCTCTGTGCGTCCGTGACCGTCACCCCGTCGTAGCTGACAGCCGTATGCTTGGCGCCGAGGCTGCGGACGGAAACGGTTTTCAATCCGCCTATGCCTCCGTAATCCTGCACGGTCACGCCGGAGAAACGCTTCACGGCTTCCGACAAATCTTGCACGCCGAGCCGTTCGATCCCGGCCTTGTCCATCACCTGGAGCGGCGTGCTCTCGCGGGTTACGGAAGGGCGTACCTTTCCCAACACCTCGACACCCGAAAGCTGGTGGTAGGTTGTCGTGTCTACCTGCGCATACAAAGCGGCAAACGGAAACAGCCAGGCACATAACAAGCCTGACAATCGTTTTATAAGAATATACTGCATACCTTTTTGATTCATCAACCCCTTTACCCGAAGGATTGTATAATGAATAATGGCAGGTTTTCTGGCTTGTTCTCCCTTGAACGGCTACCTTCCCAACTAAAACGTCAGTGGTAACAAGATTTGCCGGGGTTTACAGAACTTACAGCTACGGGTACAGCTCCGGACTTTCACCGGATTCCCTTTTACTAACCGTCAGCGGAAGCAAATACGGTTACACCATAATCCGGTCGCAAAGATAAGAAAAAACAGATAATTCGTCATCGGTTTATTCCTTTTTATTTAACAATGCAAAACATTTCACCCGTTTTTTGCCGGCAAAACGTCACTTCCCGCTTAGGTACTTCTTTCTCTACGATTTACAAAACAAGTTATTTCCGTCATTTTGGTTTATTTCAGAACTCAATTGGTTCATTTCAGAATAGGTTGAAATGAGTTGAACATTTAACTAAGTGCAAAAAGACTCAAAAAGTAACATTTCCGGTTTTCGGAAATCCATTATTCGTAATATTGCAACCGATGATTTGAATAGGATTAAGGAAAAAAAGAGATTGTATGGGAGAAATAAAAGGTTATATCTCACAGGTTATCGGTCCGGTCGTGGACATTCATTTCGATAATGACAAGGAAGAAAAGATATCGCTTCCCCGTATCCACGACGCAATGGAGATAACCCGCTCCAACGGGAAAATCCTGATTGTGGAAGTCCAGCAGCATATTGGGGAAAACACGGTCCGCACCGTAGCGATGGATACGACAGACGGACTGAAGAGGGGAATGGAAGCCGTTTCACACGGTTCGCCCATCACGATGCCGGTCGGCGACCAGGTAAAGGGGCGTTTGATGAACGTGACGGGGAACCCCATCGACGGAATGACCGAACTCGACAAGAAAGGGGCCCTTCCGATCCATCGTGAACCGCCCAAGTTCGAGGACCTGACCACCAGCCGTGAAGTCTTGTACACCGGCATCAAAGTGATCGACCTGCTCGAACCCTATTCCAAAGGAGGCAAGATCGGTCTGTTCGGAGGAGCCGGCGTAGGAAAGACGGTCCTGATCATGGAGCTGATCAACAACATCGCAAAGAAGAACAACGGGTTCTCCGTCTTTGCCGGTGTGGGCGAACGTACACGCGAAGGAAACGACCTGCTGCGCGAGATGATCCAATCCGGAGTCATCCGCTACGGCGAAGCATTCAAGAAAAGCATGGAGGCCGGCCATTGGGACTTGTCCAAGATCGACTACGGCGAACTGGCCAAGTCGCAGGCGACACTGGTCTTCGGGCAGATGAACGAACCGCCGGGAGCCCGCTCTTCGGTAGCCCTTTCGGGACTGACGATCGCCGAGTCTTTCCGTGACCTGGCGGTAGAAGGGGAAACGAAAGACATCCTTTTCTTTATCGACAACATCTTCCGGTTCACGCAGGCCGGTTCGGAAGTATCCGCCTTGTTGGGACGTATGCCGTCTGCCGTCGGTTACCAGCCGACACTGGCCACCGAGATGGGAGCCATGCAGGAACGCATCACTTCCACCAAGAAAGGTTCCATCACTTCCGTCCAGGCGGTGTATGTGCCGGCAGACGACTTGACGGACCCGGCTCCGGCAACGACCTTCACGCATCTGGATGCCACCACGGTATTGAGCCGTAAGATCACCGAACTCGGTATCTATCCGGCCGTCGACCCGCTGGAATCCACTTCGCGCATCCTGGACCCGTTGATCGTGGGCAAAGAACATTACGAAACGGCACAGCGTGTGAAACAAATCCTCCAACGTAACAAAGAGTTGCAGGATATCATCTCGATCCTCGGCATGGAAGAGCTTTCCGACGAAGACCGTCTGACCGTCAACCGCGCCCGCCGTGTACAGCGTTTCCTTTCACAGCCGTTCTCCGTAGCGGAACAGTTCACGGGTGTGCCGGGCGTCATGGTCCCCATCGAAGACACGATCCGAGGATTCAGGATGATCATGGACGGAGAAACGGATAACATCCCCGAACAGGCCTTCCTCAACGTAGGTACGATCGAGGACGTGATGGAAAAAGCAAAGCGATTGGCAGAACAGGCAAACTAAACGGATATGAAACTGGAAATCGTATCACCGGACGGCATTCTTTTCGAAGGCGAAGCAGAGCGTGTTTCCTTACCGGGAACAGCCGGTTCATTTGACATCCTCCCCCATCATGCCCCGCTGATAGCCGCCCTCCGCCAGGGGACCATCCGGTATGAAAACGATGGCAAAAGAGGCGAACTGGCTATCAGGAGCGGATTCGTGGAGGTAAAGGAAGATTGTATATCGGTTTGTATCGAATAAATAAAAGTAAACGACATGACTGGGTGGTTAAGTATGAAGCTGATGGGGTTGATAACCCTTATCAATTTGGTTATCGGTGTGACATTGGGCGGTTTGCTATACACAATCTGGCCGGAACATTATTTCAGATGGTATCCCTCCATCCCGATTTTCTATTGGGTGATGGGAATCGTGATGACTTTCATTCTCGACCGGGTAAAAAGGGAAAAGGGTGACGTGACGATTACGGCTTTTATGCTGGTGCGTTTTTGCAAATTCACGCTCGCGATCATCTTCCTCTGGCTTTACGCCTCGCTGGTCAGGGAGAACTTGAAGATGTTCGGCTTCACCCTGATGCTTTTCTATTTCATCTACTTGGGATTGGAAACATATACGGTTTATCTGTTCGAGAAGAAAAGAATGAAAAGAGAGAAAAAGGAAAATGACGAACAATATCAAAAATAACAGATCGATATGGACAGTGTTGCTGATGTGGCTCTGCTTTCTGGCGCCGACCCGTGCGGAGGCCGGAGAGGGCGGCATCGATGTACAGGATATTGTCTTTTCGCATATTCAGGACGCTTACACCTGGCATATCACCGAATGGAACGGGAAGGAGATCGCCATCTCCCTGCCGGTGCTGGTCAAGAGCGAAGAGCGCGGATGGGATATGTTCCTCTCCCATCATCTGCACCACGGGCAGGTGCATCATGACTATTATATCGCGTCCGAAGGCGGACACGCCGGCAAAGTGGTGGAAAGGAACAGCCGCGGCGAAGAGGTGCGCCCCCTCGACTTGTCGCTGACCAAGAATGTTTGCGGCTTGTTTCTCAGCTGCGGTATCTTGTTGTTCGTGGTTCTGCGGACAGCCCGTTGGTATAAGAGACACCCCAACCAGGTTCCGGGAGGATTCACCGGCCTGATGGAAACGATCATATCCTACATCCAGGACAGCGTGGTCAGGGATTCGATCGGGAAAGAAGGATACAGGCCGTTTTCGTCTTACCTGCTGACCGTCTTCTTCTTTATCCTGATCAACAACCTGATCGGAATCATCCCGGTCTTTCCGGGAGGAGCCAACATCACCGGCAACATTGCGGTTACGGCTGTACTGGCGGGATGTACGTTTATCGCCGTCAACTTGTTTGCGACAAAGGAATACTGGAAAGAGATTTTCTGGCCGAAAGCGCCGATCTACCTGAAACTTCCGTTGCCGATCATGCCTTTCGTGGAGTTTTTCGGCGTGTTCACCAAGCCGTTTGCCCTCATGATCCGTCTGTTTGCCAACATCATGGCGGGACACACGATCATCCTGGCACTCACCTGTTTGATATTCATAACGGTATCGATGGGGTTGCTGGTGAATTTCGGAATGACGATCGTATCCGTGCTGTTTTGTGTGTTCATGAACTGCGTGGAACTGTTTGTGGCATGTTTGCAAGCCTATATTTTCACGTTATTGTCGGCTAACTATATCGGAATGGCAAAGGTGAAAAAAAATCCCCGCGTTAAGACAAGGCGCGTCGCAAGCTTAAGACGCACCTCGTCTCTGCTCTGAGACGACATCCGTCTTAGACTTAAGACGACAAGAGATAAAGACATTTTAAAATCACTAATTAATAAAGTCAAACACTATGTTATCAACAATTTTATTACAAGCAGCAACCGGAATGGGAATGGCTAAATTAGGTGCAACAATAGGAGCCGGGTTCGCCGCCATCGGCGCCGGCCTGGGTATCGGGCTGATCGGCAAGGGGGCTGTCGAATCAATCGGACGCCAGCCTTCCGCCGCCGGTGAAATCCGTACTTCCATGCTGATCATGGGAGCTTTGATCGAAGGCGTGGCGCTATTTGCGATCGTTGTATGTTTCCTGGCTTTGTTCCAATAAAAAAGTAACAGGTTATGTCATTATTAACACCGGATTCGGGGCTTCTGTTCTGGATGATCGTTTCATTCGGGATTGTCTTTGCCATCCTTTCCAAATACGGGTTCCCTGTCATCATCAAGGCGGTGGAACAACGGAAAGCCTACATCGACAACTCACTTGAAACGGCCCGCCAGGCGAATGAACAGCTTGCCAATATCCAGGCCGAAGGAGCCCGGATACTTGCCGAAGCAAAGGAAAAGCAGAATGCCATCCTGAAAGAGGCCTTTGCCGAAAAGGAACAAATCATTGACGAAGCTCACCGGAAAGCTGCCGCCGAAACCCGTTTGCAGGTGGAAGAGGCTGCCCGGCGTATCCGCGAAGAGAAGGAGAGAGCAATCCGCGAAGTCCGTTCCGAGATTGCCGACCTCTCGATCGCCATAGCAGAGAAGGTGATGAAAGAAAAGATCAGCCGAGACAAGGAACAACAACAAATCATCGACCGGCTGTTGGATGAGGTATCGTTTTGTAAATCGTAACGTATGGATATAGGAACAATCTCTTCCCGGTATGCGAAAGCCATTTTCTCCCTCGCGAAAGAGAAAGGGTTGGAGACGCGGGTATATGATGACATGAAGATGCTGGCAGACAGCTTCTCGCTCGAACCGGAGTTGCGGGCCGCCCTCGGCAATCCGATCCTCCCGGCAGAGGAGAAGCTCAAGCTGCTGACGGCGGCAGGCGGCATAGAGGTCTCCGACCTGTATGAACGTTTTATGCACCTCGTGCTGGAACATAAACGGGAAAGCCTGCTGCTCTTCATGGCGCATATCTATATCCATTTGTACAGGATAGACAAACGCATCACCCGTGTGCAATTCAGCACCGCCGTACCGGTCGGCGAAGAAGTGAAAGAACATCTCCGAGACAAGTTGAGGGAAGAGACAGGCAACACCATCGAATTTACCGGCATCGTGCAACCGGAACTGATCGGCGGTTTCCGCCTGCGCATCGGGAACTACCGGATAGATGCCAGCTATGCGACCCAGCTGCGGGACATCCGCAGCCGGTTACTCGAAAACAGATAAAAACAGAAAGAAGTATGACAGATCAGATAAAAGTGAGTGAAGTTTCCGCCATCCTGCGCCAGCAGTTGGAAGGGATCAGCACCGGCATCCGGACGGAAGAAGTGGGTACGGTGCTCCAGGTGAGCGATGGCGTAGCTCGGATTTACGGTCTCGACAATGCCGAGGCTAACGAACTCCTGCAGTTCGACAACGGAATGGAAGCGATCGTGATGAACCTGGAAGAGGACAATGTGGGAGCTGTCCTGCTGGGGCCGACGGACCGGATAAAAGAGGGCGACACCGTCAAACGTACAGGACGTATCGCCTCCATCGATGTCAGCGAAGGCATGATCGGACGTGTGATCGACCCGCTCGGAAACCCGATCGACGGAAAGGGGGAAATAACGGGAGAGACCTGCGAGATGCCGCTCGAACGCAAAGCACCGGGCGTTATCTTCCGCCAGCCGGTCAACGAGCCGTTGCAGACCGGTATCAAGGCCGTCGATGCGATGATCCCGATCGGACGCGGACAGCGCGAACTGATCATCGGAGACCGCCAGACAGGAAAGACCTCTATCGCCATCGACACGATCATCAACCAGCGCGGCAACTACGAAGCGGGCAATCCGGTCTACTGCATCTATGTGGCAATCGGGCAGAAAGGCTCTACCGTCGCCTCGCTCGTCAACACGTTGCAGGAAAAAGGGGCGATGGATTATACGATCGTTGTCAGCGCGACGGCATCCGATCCGGCAGCCATGCAATATTTCGCTCCTTTTGCGGGCGCCGCCATCGGCGAGTATTTCCGCGACAGCGGACGTCATGCCTTGGTGGTCTATGACGACCTTTCGAAACAGGCAGTCGCCTATCGCGAGGTATCCCTGATCCTGCGCCGTCCTTCCGGACGCGAGGCCTATCCGGGAGACATCTTCTACCTGCATTCCCGTCTGCTCGAACGGGCTGCCAAGATCATCAACCAGCCTGAAGTGGCCCGGCAGATGAACGACCTGCCGGACAGCATGAAGGACAAGGTGAAAGGTGGCGGTTCCCTCACAGCCTTGCCGATCATCGAGACACAGGCAGGCGACGTGTCGGCCTACATCCCGACGAACGTCATCTCCATCACCGACGGACAGATCTTCCTCGAAACCGACCTCTTCAACCAGGGAAACCGTCCGGCTATCAACGTCGGTATCTCGGTATCCCGCGTGGGTGGCAACGCCCAGCTGAAAGCGATGAAGAAAGTGGCCGGGACGCTGAAGATCGACCAGGCGCAGTTCCGCGAACTGGAATCGTTCTCCAAATTCGGCGGCGAGATGGATGCCGTAACGGCTTTCACGATCGACAAGGGACAAAAGAACACGCGACTGCTGATACAGCCCCAATACAGCCCGATGCCTGTCGAAGACCAGATCGCCATCCTCTATTGCGGTACACAGGGATTGCTGAAAGAAGTCCCGCTGGATAAAGTGCACGACTTCGAAAAGGAATTCCTGCGCGAACTCCACACATCACACCAGCACGATGTACTGGACATCCTGAAAACCGGAACCATCGACGACGATATCCGGAAGAAACTGGAAGAAACGGCAAAAACAGTATCAAGATTATGGCATCATTAAAAGAAATAAAAGTCCGGATCGCGTCTATCCGGAGCACGCAGAAGATTACCGCAGCCATGAAAATGGTCTCTTCGGCAAAGCTCCACCATACCCAGACGCTGACCGAACACACACTCCTCTATGCAAACAAGCTTTCCGCTATCTTAAACGGTCTTTTAGGTACGGAATGCAATCTGGAATCACCTTACACTGAAAAGCGTGAGGTGAAACAGGTCACTATCGCCGTCTTCTCATCCGGCAGCGGACTGTGCGGCACGTTCAATGCCAACGTATGGAAAGAACTGTCCGCCCGTCTGCATGAATTAGAGACACAACACATCGCCGTCCGCCTCTATCCCGTCGGGAAAAAGATCGCCGACGAACTGCACAAGGCGGGCTATGCGACCGAAGACGATTTTCTGCATTCAGGAGAGAAACCTTCATACGAAGAAGCGGTCCGCCTCGCCGGAAAGCTGATGGAACTCTTTTCTTCGGGCAAGGCCGACCGGGTGGAACTGCTTTACCATCATTTCAAGAATATGGCGACACAGGTATTGACCCATAAAGTCTACCTGCCGGTCGCCCTGCCGCAGGCTCCGGCTGGAAACACCGCCCCGGCAATCGATTATATCCTGGAACCGTCGCCCGATAGCCTTCAGGCATTGCTTTTCCCGAAGCTGCTCAACCTGACGGTCTACACGACGTTGCTCGACACGACGACCTCCGAGCATGCCGCCCGCATGATGGCAATGCAAACGGCCAACGACAACGCCAACGACCTGATCCAGGAACTGACCCTGCAATATAACAAAACCCGACAGCAGGCCATCACCAACGAGTTGCTGGATATTATGGGCGGGCAATAAGCATAGATTACGATTAATACTTTCCGCCGCTTGCTTGTATAATTCGTGTCAGCATGATTAATATCCGCACAGGGAAGAACTGTCTTGTATGCACTTTTGGAGTATTAAAAACGGTGTTAAATAGAAAAGTTTTCCGTTTTGAATAAAACGATATATGATTATTAGGTGATTGACATATTTTAACTGCATAAAAGTTTTCCAAAAAGTTTACCGCATTGTTATACTATATACTTTTGCAGGCATAAAAACATTCAAACCTCAATAATAGATTTATCATGATTCAGACAGTTATCAAACGTGACGGACGTATCGTCGGGTTCAACGAAGAGAAGATAGCAACTGCTATCCGCAAAGCGATGTTGCATACGGAAAACGGGGAAGACCGGGAGCTGGTCCGCCAGATCACCGATCATATTTCTTTCAAAGGCGACACGCAGATGACTGTCGAGGCTATCCAGGACGCCGTCGAGCTGGAACTGATGAACAGCAGCCGCAAGGATGTAGCACAGAAATACATTGCTTACCGCAACCAGCGCAGCATCGCCCGCAAAGCCAAGACGCGCGATATGTTCCTGGAGATCATCAATATCAAATCCAACGACATCACCCGCGAGAATGCCAATATGAATGCCGACACGCCTGCGGGCATGATGATGAAGTTCTCCAGCGAAACGACCAAGCCGTTCGTCGACGACTACCTGCTGAGCGAAGAGGTCAAGGAGGCGGTGGAAAACAACTACCTGCATATCCATGATAAAGACTATTATCCGACCAAAAGCCTCACGTGCGTACAACATCCGTTGGACCGCATCCTGAGATACGGCTTTTCAGCCGGACACGGCGAATCACGTCCGGCAAAGCGTATCGAAACAGCCAGTATCTTAGGCTGCATCTCGCTCGAAACAGCCCAGAACGAAATGCACGGCGGCCAGGCGATCCCGGCATTCGATTTCTACCTGGCTCCCTACGTGCGCAATAGTTTCATCGAAGAAATCAAGAGCCTGGAAGAACTGAACGGGCAAGATTATTCGCATCTCTACCAGCGGGAACTGGACGACTATGTGAACCGTCCGCTCGAAGGATTGAGTGGCGACGAACGTATCATCCAGCACGCCGTCAACAAGACCGTCAGCCGCGTGCACCAGTCGATGGAAGCCTTTATCCACAATATGAACACCATCCATTCCCGTGGCGGCAACCAGGTGGTATTCAGTTCCATCAACTACGGGACGGACACTTCGGCCGAAGGACGCTGCATCATCCGCGAGATATTGAAAAGTACATACCGCGGCGTCGGCAACGGCGAGACGGCCATCTTCCCGATCCAGATATGGAAAAAGAAACGCGGGGTGAGCTATCTGCCGGAAGACCGCAACTACGATCTTTACCAGCTTGCCTGCAAGGTGACGGCCCGCCGTTTCTTCCCGAACTTCCTCAACCTCGACGCGACATTCAACCGGAGCGAAGACTGGCGTGCCGACGACCCGCAACGTTATATGCATGAGGTAGCGACCATGGGATGCCGCACACGTGTATTCGAGAACCGTTTCGGTCCGAAAACTTCTATCGGCCGCGGTAACCTCTCGTTCTCGACGATCAATATCGTGCGTCTTGCGATCGAATGCATGCCCATCGAAAACAAGGAAGAACGAATCGCCCAATTCTTTGCCAAGCTCGACCATATGCTGGATATAACCGCCCGCCAACTGCACGAGCGCATGGAATTCCAGAAAACGGCATATGCCAAACAATTCCCGTTGCTGATGTCTTCTCTCTGGCTGGGCAGCGAGAAATTGAAACCTGACGACACGATCGCTCCCGTGATCAACCAGGGCACATTGGGTATCGGCTTTATCGGCTTGGCGGAATGCCTGGTCGCCCTTACCGGCAAGCACCATGGCGAAGATGCGGCCTCGCAGGAGTTAGGATTGAAGATTGTCAGCTACATCCGCAACCGGGCCAATCAGTTCTCGGAAGAATACCAGCATAATTACAGCGTACTGGCCACGCCGGCCGAGGGCTTGTCGGGCAAGTTCACCCGCCGTGACCGCAAGAAATTCGGTTCGTTGCCCGGCATCACGGACCGCGACTACTATACGAACTCCAACCATGTCCCGGTCTACTACAAATGTAGTGCCCGCCACAAGGCGGAAGTGGAAGCTCCCTACCATGAGATGACACGCGGAGGCCATATCTTCTATGTCGAGATGGATGGAGACGCGACCCATAACCCGGAAGTGATCATGCAGGTTGTCGATATGATGGACCGTTATAACATCGGTTACGGTTCCGTCAACCACAACCGTAACCGTTGCCTCGACTGCGGCTACGAAAATGCGGAAACCCATCTGGAAAAATGCCCGAAATGCGGCAGTACCCATCTCGACAAACTACAGCGCATCACCGGTTACCTGGTCGGCACGACAGACCGCTGGAACAAGGCAAAACTGGCGGAACTAAACGACAGGGTTGTTCATAATTGAAAACAGCGAGAGATATAAACAATATATTATAAACCAAGAATTGAAGATTGTAAGTCAAGTATTTTATGTTTCAATTTTCAATTCTTAAATTTTAATTTCCAAAGTGCTTTCCATCATTGATATTATAGAAGATACGACGGTCGATGGTCCGGGATTCCGGACCGCGATCTATGCGGCGGGTTGTCCGAACGCCTGTCCGGGCTGTCATAATCCCGAATCATGGGATATAAGAAAGGGTAAACAAGTCTCGACGGAAGAAATCTTGGAGAAAGTCTTAGCAGATGACTTTGCCAATGTGACCTTCAGCGGCGGCGACCCCATGTTCCAGCCGGAAGGCTTCACCGAACTGGCACAGGCGATCAAAGAAAGAAGCCGGAAAAACATCTGGTGTTATACCGGCTATACTTTCGAACGCCTTCTCGACAATCCGAAACAGGCGGAACTGCTCCGATACATCGATGTCCTGGTAGACGGTAAATTCAAACAAGCCCTACGCGATGAGAGCCTCCTTTTCCGCGGTAGCAGCAACCAGCGCCTGATCGACGTCAAAGCCTCCCTTAAAGCTGATAAGGTGGTTTGCCTGACACTGAATTATGATATTTAGGGATCATCCTGCTACCATTCGATGAACTTGCCACGCTGGCGGCGTTTTTCAAGTTCTTCTTCCAGATAACGCTGGCGGTCTTTGGCGATGTAGCGGCGGGCGAAGATGTTCGGAACAGCAACACCTAAGGAGATACACAGGATGATCAAAGCCGAATTGATTCCGTTGGCAAAAGCGTTGGTCACTTCGCCAATCACTCCATGCAGATTGATAAAGGCAAACAACGAACGGTACATCAATACTCCCGGAATCATCGGAATGACAGACGGGATCGTCAGCACGTGATTCGGCACATCGAACCAATGGACCGCCTTTACCGCAATCAGGCTCACGACAAAACTTCCCATAAACGAACCGATCACCGGACCATATCCTAACTCGAAGTTCACGAAATTGCGGGTACACACCGCAATGATTCCCCCTAAAGCCACCACCCACAGCAGACGCCGCTGGATATTGAAGATCATCGAAAAGCCCATAGCCGCGATAGCCGCCGCGATGGCATAAACGTAATAAGGATCATGCGGCACCATACTCAACTCGCTGAACTTATGATCGATCTCTATATCGTTCATCACCAACACCCGCATGGCAAAGGCAATCCCGAACGTCATTGCCCCGACCATCATCATCGTATTGGCCGCCCGCGTAATTCCGACAAGCAGATGATTATCGATCATGTCATCCACAAAGTTGATCAACGGCACGCCCGGCACAATAAACAGGGCACAAGCCAGCAACGGCTGATAAGGCGTGGATGACAGCCCCGAAAAAGAAGAAGCGTATGCCAGGCAGGTCGCCCCAAATGCCGCAATCGCAATACTCATATACACGTTAATCCCGAATTCGATACAACGTGCCCGGATCCGGAATCCGACAAATGCACAAATAGAAGCAAACAAAAATGCGATCCAGTCACAACCGAACAACTTACAGAAACCGCCACAGGCGAACCCGGCGCCGATCGCCACCAGATAAGGCATATAGTTACGAGGCTTGCGTGCAATCCGCTCAAGTTCTTCCTCATACTGGTCCAACGAATAGTCCTGTTCGATCGCCTTCCACGACAAATGGCTGACCTCCGTAATGGTCGTCATATTGATACCATGCTTCTCACACTTCTGGAATTTGGAAAAAGAATGTGTCTCGTCGCTCACATTCACCATAATCATCGTCCATCTGATATCCAGATGAAGCTTTTCTTCCGGAATCCCCATGAAAGCAGCCACACGCTTCATGTTCCGTTCGATGCGGTTCGTATCCGCCGCACTCTCCATCAGTAATTTTCCCGTACGGAGCAATAAGTCCAGTTTTCTCCGTAATAACAAAACCTCCCGGTCAGTCAAAATCTCTTTTTCCATTCTTTTTGTCTTTTCTCGATTAAATGCGGTACAAAAGTAAGAAGGCCTGCTTTCTCAAGCAAGCCCACATGGTAGTTATTTTAGAATAACTTATCTTATTGCAAAACCGCCGCAAATTATCCGACGATCCATTTTCCGCCCGGTATGAGCGAAATAATCTTGGTTGCCACAAAGCAGCAAACGAATGTGCATACTGCAATGGCGGGTATGGCGGCAACGGTAGGCAACGGCAGGACGGACTTGAACACCGTAACCCACAAACCGAGCCAAAAGATGTGCATCAGATACATACCGTAGCTGAGTTTCGAGAGTTCCAGCACGAAGCGCGGAGTTTCCGGAAGTTCAATGCAACTGAACATCAGGAACGTGCCTGCCGTGAGAAGTACACAGTTGATCGTGCAGAAAGCCCACCCTATTTCGAGTACGGGCGTGGGAAGGATTTCCCCGGGTATGGCCTGAACATAGAACGAATAGATGGTCAAAGCCGCACCGACGAGCATCGAAGCGGTTCCGGCAATGAGACGTTTGGAGCGGTTCCAGGTCAGATGGACATGTATGTAATGTGCGAGCACGAGATAGCCTAAGTAACCGGAGAAATACCACAGCATGTGATATTCGTTCCAGAAGCACTGTCCCCACACCTCCCCGAACCAACGGTTCAGGTATGGCATACAGGTCGACAGGAGGAACAGCCCGATAAAGAAACGTTCTTCTTTGGCCGTCGCCTTGCTCAACCAGGGTGATACGATAGGGATGAACAGGTAAATGCTGATCAAAGGGTACATGAACCACAGGTGTCCGGCCAGTGTCGGGAAGTTCAGGAGTATCCGCGACAGGTCTTTGATCGAGGTCGTTCCATCGATCTGTCCCCACAACATCGGGAGGGTACTGTAGAGTATCATGAATATGAAAAACGGCGGCAGGATGCGGATGCAACGCCGGCGGTAAAACTGCCACATGGTCTGCCCTTCCTTCATCGGCGCAAGAAGAAAAGCGGAAACTATTATAAACAACGGCACGGCCATACGCGAGAAACCGTCGTACATAGACACCCATAGCCGGTCTGCCTCATTTGCCAGAAAGGCTTGCGGCCCTACCATGTCTGTCGAACCGGGTGCGCCGTAAAAATTTTCACTGGCGTGGACGACCATGACAAGGAAGCATGCGAACACGCGTACATAATCCAAAAAAACTATACGTTTCATTTTTTTGCTTAATTACTATATTAATAAGAGATTTAATTCTTTAGGCGAAGCATGCATTCATGGCGGAAAAACTTCGTGATTTTCCAGATACTGCTTAATTGGCGGCAAAGATAGGAAAAAAGCCGTAACCTGCCATTAAGCCGCCAAATATGAAATCCAGTTTTATAAAAAAGCCCTATCCTCTCTTGTATTTACGGCCTATTATCCTCCAACTTTTTGTTGTGTATATATACATGGACGAATACAATCTTATGCCAGGTTTCAGCATCTTAAAATAATTAATTAACGTTGTTTATTTTTTCGTGATAAATAGTTTACATACTTTTGCAGCGGATTAAGGTGAACCGCCTGCTTTCTGCATGTGGTGAGAGGGAATCCGGTGTAAGTCCGGAACAATGCCCGTTGCTGTAATCCTGTTCCGGTACCATAACCGGAAATGCTTGCGACCTCATGCCACTGACACAGTCGGGAAGGCCACGCAAAGCCGGGAAAGTCAGAAAACCTGCCTCAATCAATTGATATTCGAGCCTTCGGGACAAAAGGCGAGAATTAACAGGAAAGGATTTCCACACGAAATTCATCCATTTATTTATAGCTTATATGAAACTGAATTGTATTGCAATGTCTTTACTTTCGGTGTGTATGCTTACTCCTGGAGTAGCCCTGGCAGAAGGAATATCTGTCAATCCACCCGAAACAAAAGAAATGAAAGCCGGTACTTGTGTGTTAACCGGCAGGATTACCGATGCGGAGACAGGAGAAGGTATACCGATGGCAACCATCACGGTTCCGGGAACAGTAATAGGCACCGCCTGTGATGCAGACGGCTTTTTCCAAATGGAATTAATTGAAGGGAAAAGCTACAATTTGCTGATCCGCTCCACCGGTTACATGGAGCAACGAATCAAAATCGATGCCAACGGACCGGAAAAAAAATTAAACATCACCATGAATGCCGGTATATTCGACCTAAACGAAGTGGTCGTTACCGGAACACGTACGGAAAAAACAATTCTAAATACGCCTGTACTCACCCGATTAATTCCCGCAGCACAGTTGCAACGAAATGATTTCGAAAACATCATGGACGCATTGGAATTCACAATTCCCGGATTACAGTTCAACAGTGATCCCAGAGGTGACAATATCCGGATACAGGGATTGGAAAACAAATATGTTTTAATACTCGTTGACGGAGAAAGATTGTCTAACACTCCCGGAGGTCCGATCGATTTCGAACGTCTTAGCACATCCAATATCAAACAGATCGAGGTTATTAAAGGAGCAGCATCCGCACTGTACGGATCAAGCGCGATCGGTATGATTGTCAACATTATTACAAAAACCCCCGAACGTCCGGCAGAAGGTTGGGCAAAAGTCCGTTATTCAAGATTCAATGACTTATTGGTAGACGGTAGTTTCGGAACGGCCTACAAAAACTTTACTTCTCAAACATTATTCAATCGCAATTCCACAGATGGCTATGATTTGACACCGGAAAGTCCGGAAGCATTTACCAAGCAACCTTCTGCTAATATGACTTTTGAGGAAAAGTTAGGCTGGACACATAAACAAACCAAAATAACAGGTTCCGGAACTTTTTACCTGAATGATGTAAAAAATCCGCCACTCAGTACAAAAAGTACGCATTATAAAAGTTTGAATAAGACATTCCGTGCCACATTGGAACAACAAATAGGCAAGTACAACCAACTGAAACTCGTTTATTACGGAGATTTCTATACACGTAAAACAGTCTACGAAAAGTTAGATTCCACTGCTAAAAATGCATCATCTAATGTACAAACACTGCGTCTAACTGATATATACACCCCTGTGGATAACTTACAAATGGTGTTCGGAGGGGAATTCAATTGGAATAAAGATTACAATGATATGCAATACGGTACGGAAATAAAAACACGTAAAGTAAACGATATCAACGGTTTTATCCAAGCAGATTGGCAAATTCTACCTTTACTGGATATCATCGGAGGCTTTCGTTATACGCATCATTCAGCTTTCGGAGATGCTTATACTCCCAAAGTGAACCTGATGTTCAATCCTGGTAACTGGAAATTCCGGGGAGGTTACAGTAAGGGTTTCAAAGCTCCGGATGCAACCGAATTATATTCGGATTTTATGATGGGAAGCGTATCACACAATATCGGCAATCCGAATTTAAAAGCCGAAAAATCAAACTACGTTTCTTTATCAGCCGAATACTTGCATCAGAATTTCAACATAAGTGCTGAAATCTATCAAAACAGTATCAAAAATAAGATACAATCAGCTTATGTAAATGTAACAGATGCCAATGGAATCACCTCTACGGAATTACGCTACAGCAACGTGGATGATGCCCGCATACGAGGTGCTGAAATCAGTGTTGATTATTATCCTATTCGCCAAATCTACCTGCATGGGAGCTATGCTTATACGGATGCGTTGGATAAAAATACCGATTTACAACTGAAAGGGAATACTCGCCATGCGATCAGTTGTAATGCATCATACCATTTCAATGTTTTCAAAAAAGAAGCATCTGTTTCGATTGCCGGACATTGGAGTTCCAAGAAAATAAATGACAAGGAAGAAATAACTGTTGATGAAACAACAGGGGAAACCATACAAAAGATCACAACAGATTCTCAACCGGCTTACAGTTTATGGAAACTGACGCTTCAGTATACTCCATGGAAATATCGTCATATGGCATTAATAACAACAGCCGGAGTACAAAATATTTTCAATTATACTGATCCGGTTCACTATACGACCTATGATCCGGGAGCAAGAGTATTCGGTTCCGTATTATTCAAATTTTGATTTTTTACAGAGAGTGTATAACCAATAAATTTTATTTGTATGACAACAAAAAACTTTTTCGTTTCAGGAACATGCCTGAAACAAGGAATGATGGCTATAGCCATCGTACTTTCATCAATCAGCTTTACTGCTTGTAGCGATGATGACGATAAGAACGCACCGGAAACGGAGGTTACGGCTAAAACGGTAACATTCGAGGCTCAAAGTTACACGGAATGGACTTATTTCTCATTCGCAAAAGGAGATTTTGTAACAGTCGATCAAGAAAATTATGCTTCTGACATGAACTGGGATATTGCTTTTTTACGTTTTAACATCCGTACAAACGGTGGAGAATCAGGTAAAGGACAAGGTGCCGTTCTTGATACGAAAGAAACAGATCTCAACAAAGTTACTTCTATCCCCTCTACAGGATTTATCACAGATAGTAAAATCAGCGTGATGGCCTCTGGCGGTATGCCTCCAAAATATGTAGAGACAGCAGGAAGCCCAGTTTTCAAAGTCGGAGAAAATCAGGGATGGGCTTTTTATAACTATATGGCAAGTACATGGAGCTATAACAATAACGTATTCATTGTTCGGACGGCCGACGGTCTATATGCAAAATTGATCATGAAGTCATTCCTGAATGATGAAGATAAATCCGGTCACATCACATTCGAATATGTTTATCCGTTTAAATAATAACTAAGCTTTCAATTTAGCAGGGAAGGAAGACACATTCGACACACATTTTCTCATTTTCCGGACTTCCTTCCTGCTAAACTTGATAAAAGATTTATTACAATTTTATGTCTGCAATTCAATTCCTCCGTCGACACAAATCCGCAGGATGGAAAGCCGGGCTGGCGCTTTTGCTGGTACTCGGCTTATATGCTTTTTATAGCCTCTTGCTTTCGCCTACCCGTATCGCACTGGTGAACTTCCCGTCATACCAGGTTTCCAATATCGCCATGTCGACCGACAGCCGTCTGGTACAGGTCGACGAAGTGACAGCCGAACAGGCGTCGTCTCTGAAAAACTATGACGCGATTCTTTTGTTCGGACCGGGATTGCGTTTGACAGACGAACAAATCAACAACATCGAAAAAGCCGGAAAGAAAGGGGCTGCCGTCTACACTTTCGTGTTCACTTCCGGGCTGATCGCCAATCAGCATGTGGACAGCCTGCAACAAAAACAGCTTGACACCTATTACGACAACCGCAGCAAGTCGAATTTCCGTAATATGCTACACTATATACGCAGCACATTCGATAAACGGAAACTGTTCAAACCGGAAGTAAAAGCTCCCCAGATCATTCCCTCCAATATTTTCTTCTATCTGGAAGACGGGGTATTTTACCAAACAGCAGACGAATTGACCGATTATCTGCATAAAAAGAACATATACAAAGAAGGTGCTCCGCGTATCGCTTTTGTCACCGGCATGACCTCGCCTTTGGAGGGAAACCGCGGATATATAGACAGCATGATCGTTCGCTTATCGGATGCCGGCTTCAACGTTTATCCTCTTTCCTCTGCAGCTAAACGGCAGGAACTGATGGAAAGCGTACACCCTGATGCCGTTGTCTACTTGCCGATGGGACGGCTGGGAGGCGATAAGACCGTCAAATGGCTGACTGAAAATAACATTCCGCTGTTCTGTCCGCTGTCCATCATGCTAAACAGGGAAGAATGGCAGGATGAAGACAGCAACAAAGGCGTAACGGGCGGTTACCTGGCTGCACGCATCGTGTTACCGGAGATAGACGGTTCCATCGATCCGTTGGTAATCTCTACACAAAACAAACATGAAAACGGTTATTTCGTGTTTGACGGGGAAACGGAACGGCTTGAAAACTTCACACTAAATGTGAAAAACTATATGCAATTACGGAAGATTCCGAATAAAGACAAACGCATCGCTATCTGCTATTTCAAAGGAGCCGGACAAAGCGCCCTCGTTGCCGCCGGCCTGGAAGTGGCTCCCTCTTTATACGGACTGTTGAAACGGTTGAAACAGGAAGGCTATTCCGTTACCGGTCTGCCAGACACGTTCGAGGCCTTCAACCGGCTACTGAAACAACAGGCTCCGGTGCTGGGCGCTTATGCCAAAGGCGCACAAGCCGACTTCATGCAAAACGGCAACCCGGTATGGATACCTAAATCCGATTACGAAAAATGGGCCGGAGAAGTAATCGCGCCAAGCAAATACCAGGAGGTGATCGATAAATACGGAGAGGCTCCTGGCAATTATCTGAGTGAGGAGCATGAGGGAGAGCCTTCGATCGCCATCGCCTGCCTCCGCTTCGGCAATGTCGCCTTATTCCCACAACCGCACGCAGCCGAGGGTGACAATGAGTTCCAGATTGTACATGGGGCGAGCGTAGCACCGCCTCACGCCTATATCGCCCCTTATCTATGGGCACAAAAAGGGTTTAAAGCGGATGCTCTGATCCATTTCGGCACACACGGCAGCCTGGAATTTACACCGGGTAAACAGGCCGGATTGTCAAAAAAGGATTGGCCGGACTGCCTGATCGGCAGCCTTCCGCACTTCTATTACTACAGTATCGGGAATGTCGGTGAAGGCATCATTGCCAAACGACGTACGCATGCAGCCCTGATCTCTTACCTGACACCTCCTTTCATGGAAAGCCGGACACGTGGCCAATTCTCCGACTTGTTTAAAGAAATAGACTGTTGGTACAACGCACCGGAAGAACGACAACCGGAATTTTCCAAAAAGATAAAAGCAATCGCTCTCAATATGGGATTACATCGGGATTTGCAATTAGACAGCATCCCGAACCGACCATTCATTGCTGAAGAAATCGAACGCATTGAGAACTATGCAGAAGAAATTGCCAATGAGAAAATGACCGGACGGCTTTATACCTCGGGTCAGTCTTTCAGCCGGGAAGAGATCGAGTCCACTATTATTGCCATGTGCGCCGATCCGATCGCCTACAGTCTGGCACGTCTTGACGAATTGAACAAAAAGATCACTCGGAAGCAGTTGGAGAGCAATGCTTTCATCTCCCACCGCTATCTGACGCCGGTCAAAGAGAAATTGCACCGGTTGCTCGCTTCGTCACAAGTAGATGAAAACCGCCTGCTGCAAGAAATCGCATCTCTCAGCCGTACCGACCTCATGAAAGCCCGCGCAACCGATATGGCGGTCAACCCACGGCAAATGTCCATGAGCGAAATGATGGCTCTCGCAGAAAGTAACGGGAATGCCGGAGACAAAAACAAAAACGACGGTGAAATGAAAATGCCTGCCGGAATGCCTAAAGTAGGTAAAATGCCGGACTGGGTGAAAAAACGGATCGAAGCTCGTAAAAAAGCCCGCCAAGAAGGGAAGAAAGATATTCTTCCCGAAGTACCGATGGAAGAAAAAGAGTTTTCTTTCGCCGTGCTGGAGATTGAACGCACTTTGAAAAACGTCCTAAAGTACCGGGACCTACTGACAGCTTCTCCCGAAAAGGAACAACAGGCGATCCTTCACGCCCTGAATGGCGGTTACCTCGCGCCAACGCCGGGTGGTGATGTCGTTCTGGCTCCTAATACGTTGCCGACCGGACGTAACATGTATTCCATCAATGCGGAAGCGACTCCGGGCACACGTGCCTGGGATAATGGGAAAGCCTTGGTGGAAACGACACTCCGGCAGTATTTTGCCAAACACAATGCCTATCCTCGCAAAGTCAGTTATACATTCTGGGCAGGTGAATTTATCGAAACGGAAGGAGCCACTTTCGCCCAAGCGCTCTACATGTTGGGAGTCGAACCGGTACGCGACGGCATGGGACGTGTCACCGATCTGCGCCTGATTCCTTCCAAAGAGCTCGGACGACCACGAATCGATATTATCGTTCAGACATCCGGACAGTTACGCGACTTTGCCGCCTCACGTCTTGCCATGCTGACGAATGCAATCAAACTGGCAGCCAAATCTGAAAATGACGAATTCGGTAACTATGTCGCCGAAGGAACGGTCGAATCGGAAAAACTGTTGGTTGAAAGGGGAATATCTCCTAAAGAAGCACGCGAACTGTCCACCATGCGCATCTTCGGTGGTGTAAACGGCAGCTACGGAACCGGTATCATGGGGTTGGTGGAAAAAGGGGATGCCTGGGATAGCGAAAAACAGATTGCCGACACCTATCTCAATAATATGGGAGCCATTTATGGCGATCCTGACAAGTGGGGAGAAGTGGTGAAAGATCTGTTCGAAATAGCTCTGCAACGAACGGATATAGTCATACAGCCCCGACAAAGCAATACGTGGGGAGCCTTGAGCCTCGATCATATATATGAGTTTATGGGAGGTTTGAATCTCTCTGTCCGCAACGTTACGGGCAAAGACCCGGAAGCCTATCTTTCAGATTACCGGAACCGGCATAAAGTACGGATGCAGAATCTGAAAGAGGCGATCGGCGTAGAAAGCCGTACGACTCTGTTAAACCCGGAATATATAAAGGAGAAGATGAAAGGCGGTGCCACTTCCGCCGGGACATTCGCCAAAACCCTCCGGAACACATACGGCTGGAACGTCATGAAGCCCGCTACAATCGACAAGGAGCTGTGGGACGAACTTTACAAAATCTATGTAAAAGACGAACTGCATCTGGGCATTCATTCTTTTTTCAAAAAGGAAAATCCAGCCGCCCTGCAGGAAATGACAGCCGTCATGCTTGAGACGGCTCGCAAAGGGTACTGGAAAGCCACGGACGAACAATTGAAGGATCTCTCGGCTTTACATATCGAACTGATCAAAGAATTCCATCCGGCTTGTTCCGGTTTTGTCTGCGACAATGACAAACTGGAAGACTTTATCGCCGGTCATGCCGATGCACAGGCAACTGAAACGTATCGCCGCCAGATCAACATAGTAAAAGAAGCTCCGGTAGAGACAGGCAAATCCGTCGTGCTGAAAAAAGACCGTCTGGACCAAATTCCGGAACAAGAGCAGAATGACCTTAACGGCTTTGTCGTTGCCATTGCCGTCGTTGTTATTTTCTGCGGCATCGTATTGATTATGAAACGGAGAAAACGATAAATATGGAATATGTAGTCGGCATATTGTTAGGATTCATCACACTGAGCTTTTTGCTGAAGATCGGATTTTATCCCTCATTCCGGCAAATCGCATTGGCAGCGGTGGCTTGCGCCGGATTCGTATTGCTGATCTGGAACCAGGCAGCAGAACAATCCCGTACACAGATTGCCGACTTTCTTGCCTCTCCGAAACGGATGCAGGATGCAGCCGTATGGATCACCCTCGAAGCGGCGGTCATGATCGCCTTTTGCTTCGACTGTTTTGTCGGTTACCGCCACCATGACAATTTGTTCAAACGAAGTATATCCTGTTTCCTGAGTGTTTATCCGGGATTATTGATCGGGGCAGTCCTGGGATATGCACTTACACAGACAATCTTTGCCTTTCCGGGAACCGATTTCAGAATCGTTGCGGGTTGGTTTGCAGCTTCGACCGGAACGGGAATCGCCTTGGCCGCATGGCTTTTCCGGAAATATCTGGGCGACAGCAGTCTCAGGCTGGAATTATTATTTGCAACAAACCTTTTTATCCTGCTTATGGGCATTATAGCAACGGAAAACGGACAAACCTGTTATCAAAGCGTTTCCAACGTCGATTGGAAAACAACGGTTACCACACTTGCCGTGTTTATTGCCGGTGCAGGTCTGGGATTTATATGGAAACTTATTCATAAAACAAAGTTATGACATCGATATCAAATGCTTTATTCTGGATTTCCAACGGATTGTTGGTTCCCGTAGTCGTTCTTTTACTCTTATTTTTCCTCCGTGCGATCTTGATGGTCGGAGGCTTCTTCGGCGAATTCTGGCAAAAGACCAAACTGCAACAACAGATGAACGATATGCTGGAAAAAATGACTCCGGAAAATGCCGAAGAACTTTACAGGCAATTATCCGGGAATAAAAATATTCCGGTCCTTCACTGCCTGCACAAACTCTATGACCACAAAGAAAACGACGCTTATTGTGAACGTTTGCTTGCCAATTACGAGGTCGATGCGGAAAAGGAAGTGGGCCGTTCCCGTTCTCTTATCAAATTAGGTCCGATGCTCGGGCTGATGGGAACACTGATCCCGATGGGACCGGCTCTTGTAGGCCTTTCAACCGGAGATATCGCTTCTATGGCCTACAATATGCAAGTCGCTTTTGCCACGACTGTCGTCGGCATGGTGATAGCTGCAATCGGGGTAATCACGTTGCAAGTGAAACAACGCTGGTACGCCCGCGATATGAACGACCTAGAGTATATCTATAAAAACCTGCGCCATGAAAAGGAATAAATTGCTTCACAGCGAGGCAGATGCCGATCCGATGGGTGTCGTTGCCAATCTTTTCGATGTGGCAATGGTTTTTGCTGTCGCATTGATGGTTGCCCTTGTTACCCGTTTCAACATGACTGAGCTCTTTTCCAAAGAGGACTTTTCCATTGTCAAAAATCCAGGTAAGGAAAATATGGAAATCATCACGAAAGAGGGCGAAAGCATCCATCGGTACATTCCTTCCGAACAACAGGAGAAATCCGGCAAAAAAGGGCGTAAAGTCGGAATTGCCTATGAATTGGAAAACGGCGAAATTATTTATGTACCGGAATAAATAAATCATCATTTGGATGTTTCAAATATTCTTAGATTATCCTCAAAATACCCCCTGGTTATTTTATTTAATTAGGGTTCACACTATTCGGGGGACTCTGTAGATCAGCAAGTTGCTGTGAACCCTGTGAATGCAGGATAAAAAAAGGCGGGATCGATCGATAGGATTGGCTGATCGTAAACAGGTTTCACAGCCTTCACAGCAAATTGCTGGCCATTAGCCTTTTACCGCCGTGAACCCTGTTTTTTAGTTTTGTCATATAAGGGATCTGATTGGTTCCTGTCCAATAAAATATAGGTTATAGGCTAAAAAATACAGCCTTTAGCCTGTCCGGGAAAAGCCTATAGGGTAGCAGCAAAAAGGTAGGCATCTATCCGCCAACCGATGCCTGTCTTTTCGGGAAGCGACAGGCATCTATTTTCAAAACACCGGTGATTCGATTTTAAAACATCTATGCTTTGCGATCAAAACATAGGTATTTTGAAGGGTAGGTACAACTTCGTGAAAATGAATTTGTTTTTTTATCCGCTTTTTGTACGGACAGAGATTTTTCTTATCTTTGCCGCAGTTTTGGTTTTGCGACTCCCAATCGCTACGGGAGCGCGATGAAAAGGGAATCAGGTGCGAATCCTGAACAGACCCGCTGCTGTAAGTTCCTCTCCAAATCTTTGAATACGCTGCAAGCCACTGTCCGTCACCGGATGGGAAGGCATTCAAAGACGGAACAAGTCAGAAGACCTGCCAAGAACGAACATAGTTTTAATGCTTTCGGGAAATAAAGCAGCAAAACATCGAGTCAGGTCATTCTTTATCCCTTTACATAAAGAAATCATTTCTCTTTGTGTGCATTCCCTTAAGCAAGTCATGAATCGCTATATCAAGGATTAAAATGAAAGTCTTTGTACATGTATTTCTTTTGCTTGTCTGCCTGTCGCAATCGAACCTGACGGCACAAAACAAGGTCATGCTCTCCGGGAAAGTCACCGACCGGCAAGGCACACCCCTGCCGCTGGTAACGATCGCCATCGAAAATACGGCTTCCGGCACTTATACGGATGACAAGGGGTACTATTCCCTGGAAGTATCCCCCGGCAAACACACGTTCGTCGTCTCCTCCTTAGGATACCAAACAATCAAAATCCCACTCGATCTCTCCCACAGCAAAACCCTCGATTTCAAACTGGAAGAAAGGTCCGTAAACCTGAACTCAGTGGAAGTGTACGGGAAAACGCAATCTCAACAGGCAAGAGAAAGTGCACTTTCAGTCAATGCACTTGATGTCAAGCCTATCATTAATTCGCTTAACAACCTGAATGAATTAGTGAATCGCACAAGCGGTGTCAAAGTGCGCGAAGAGGGAGGCGTAGGTTCCGACTTCGACCTCTCGATCAACGGGCTGTCAGGCAATTCCGTCCGTTATTTCATTGACGGTGTCCCCTTAGATAGCAAAGGGAGCAATGTGACGCTCGCCAATCTGCCCGTCAACCTGATCGACCGGGTAGAGATCTATAAAGGCGTAGTACCGGCCTCATTGGGTACGGATGCATTAGGCGGCGCCGTCAACATCATCACCCAGACGGAAAAGAAAAACTTTCTGGACGCTTCTTACAGTATTGGTTCCTTCCACACACATCGTGCCGACCTGAACGCACAGTTTGTGGGACGGCGCACCGGATTGATCGTGCGTCCTGCCATCGGCGTCAACTATTCGAAAAACGACTACCGGATGAAAGACGTACAGATGCGCAATGAGACAGGCGACCAATTTATCTACGCCAACCCCAAACGGTTCCATGACGGTTATTTTTCGCTATTGGCACAGATAGAAGCCGGAATCACAGGTAAATTCTGGGCTGACGAATTCTTTGTTTCCGCTTCCTACTCTAAAACGGACAAGGAGTTGCAGACCGGCTCCGTGCAGACCAAAGTATATGGTATGGCCGAACGAAATTCGGATGCCTGGAACATATCGGCGCGTTACAGCAAATATAATTTCATTACCGAAGGCATGACATTGAAAGCGACTTTGTCGCACACATGGGACCATTCCATTACGATCGATACGGCCTATCGGAAATATTATTGGGATGGAGGCTATATCGTGAGCCAGCGCAACGAAATCAGAGGCAATGAACCCTCCATACGCCATTATAAACGCCCTCTGACTATCGCGCGTGTCAATTTGGATTACCGGTTGGACGGGCATCACGGCCTCAACCTGAACTATCATTTGAGCCGCACCGGAAACGATCGCTACGATGACCTGGACCAAAGTTTCGAACCATCAAACGATGCCGTTACCAAACATATTATCGGACTGACCTACAGCCAGTCGTTTTTTGACGGGAAGATGCAGAATGTATTCTTTGCTAAAGATTATGTGAACCGTCCGAATATCCGGCAAACCGACCAGTCCACCGTGACGGGATCGGACAAAGTGTTGGGTTCCGCCACCAAAAATTATTTCGGATATGGTACCGGACTGCGTTACATGTTCTTCGACCCGTTGGCGGTAAAGGTTTCTTATGAACACAGCGTGCGCCTGCCTATCGCTCGCGAACTGTTAGGCAACGGGACCACTATCTATGCGAATGTAGCGCTGGAACCGGAAAAGAGCAACAACGTCAATCTTGCCTTGTTCGGCACATGGCATCCTGCCGGCAGACATACGATTTATTACGAGGCAAACGGATTCCTGCGTTATGTGGACAATTATATACAGACCTCCGTCATTGAAAAAGAGGGTATGATGCAGTTTGTCAACGATCCCGCCGTCCACATCAAAGGAATGGAAGGGGAAGTTCGTTATGATTGGGACGGCCGCTTGCAACTCATGGCCAACGTCAGCTACCAGGATGCCCGTGACCAGCAAAAATACAAAGAAGACGGCAAACCGTCCGCCACGTACGACAACCACGTGCCCAACCGTCCCTGGCTGTTCGGCAGTGCGGAGGCAAGCTACACGTTCCGCAACCTCCTGCAACAAGACAACAAGCTACGTTTAGGCTGTACGTTCCAATGGGTACATTGGTATTTCCTGACCTGGGAAGCCTATGGCAACCGCGATACCAAAGCCCGTATCCCTTCGCAACATATCTGCAATGCCAACGTCACCTATTCATGGAAGCAGGACCGTTATAACATTGCATTGGAATGTTCGAATTTCCTCGATGAAACGGCTTATGACAACTATAAGCTGCAAAAGCCCGGACGCGCTTTCTTTGCAAAGTTCAGAGTATTCATCAATTAACATTCATATTTAAAAACAAGAGAAAAATGAAGAAGTTCAAATTCACATTGCTTGCCTTCATGACCGCCCTGATCTCACTTGGTTTCACGGCTTGTTCTGATGACGATGATTTGAAAGACGTATCTGTGACCGGTGTCACGATCACCCCGACCGCATTAACACTGAAAACGGGAACTACAGGAACGCTGACAGCGACCGTAGTTCCTGAAAATGCAACCGTAACGGCTGTTACCTGGAACAGTTCGGACACGAATGTAGCTACAGTGGACAAAGGGGTAGTAACGGCTATTTCCGAAGGTTCGACCACGATCACGGTAAAGACGGATGACGGTGGGTTCACTGCCGCTTGTGAAGTAACCGTAGCAAGTGACGCACCCGCTTTCGACGAAAGCAAATACCACTTCGACCTGTTCCTGACCGTAGGAAAACATGGCGGCATGAGCAGCAAGAACACGACGGTTGTCAACAGTATCGATAAACTGACAGCCGATATAGGGACCATCACTGTAAAAGGTGAAGGGACCGAATTGGGAGACTACTCGATGGAGAGTATCTCGAAGGGAAAATATTACTACCAGATCCCTTCAAGCAACGACCGTTTCGTGAAGTATCAGATCAAAGACAATAAAATAGTAGAAATTACATCACGACCGTTCAAAGACAACACATATAAAGTACGCGCTTATTCTCACGCCTGGATCGACGACAACACACTCGTCATTATGGCGGCAAGTGGAAAAGCGGACCAAATTCTTTGGACCAAGTTGAACGTCAGCGATATGTCGATTTTGAAGGAAGGTGTATTGGATATTGCGTTACCAAAATCTGAAGTTGAAGGCGAAACGACAGAAAAATTCTCCTCGTCAGGTATCCTCACCTATAACGAAAAAGCAGGAAAGCTCTATTATTTCTATTTCGGGAAAAACGGCGTATCCGGAAGAGGAGGCAAAACCACTACTGCGTTTCACACGGCAGTCATCAATCCTTCCGATATGGCAGTAGAAATCACCAATCGAAACTCGCTTGCGGCTGAAATGGCAGGAAGCGCATACGGTCAATTGATGCAAGATTGCGTGATGTATGACGAAAACGGGGACCTCTATTTAGCCGCATTTACCGATGCCAATGGCATAGAAGAAGGACACCTGTTGCGCATCAAAAACGGGGAAACCGATTTCGACCCCGACTACGAAGGTTATCCGGATGCAGACGGTAAATTGCTTACCATCCAGTATTTGGGGAACGGCAAGGCGCTTGCCTATGCCCGCAATGATGCGGCAGGCACGGCGATCGACAGTTACAGCCATTATTATTCCATCATAGACCTTGCCACAGGTGACAGGACACGCTTGAGCTATGGCGGCAAAGAACTTGCTTACAGCGGCGGCCGTTTCTCACAGCGTTCTGTCGTCTTCAACGAGAAAGCCTATTTCGGCGTGAACACCGAAACGGATGCCAATGCCGTCATCTACATCTACGACACAAAGAACGGAACTGTAGAAAAAGGAGCGGAAGTGGCCGGTCAATTCTACTTCGACATGATCCGCGTGGTGGAAAACGATTGATCCGCCCTGCCAGAATCCATATTTCAAACGAAGGAGGTGTGCAAAACACCTCCTCTTGCGTGAAACGGCCCGGTTCCGGAATCTCGCTTCTGCACTAAGTCAGAATGCGACGGATTCTTGTCATTATTTTCTTTCGTTTCAGGATGCATACGATGGCTGCCGGTACGGCAATAATTCCCCCGATGATGGCAAACACCTTGATCCAGGCAATCAGGATATTATTCTCACGCAACAGATGAGCATGTTCGTCAGCCGAAGCAAAACTCAGGTTGGCGACCTTGGCAACCTGCCCCAACATCTTCATCGGAATCGAACCATCCGGAATGTCCCGGTGGCAAGCCATACAGGTCCCGCCGCGAGATAGGCATTCGAGCTGGTCGGCTGTCAGAGGCATGGAGGTCGGCCAATGCGTATCGATCGTCTGTACCTGGTGACCATCGGAAGCAAGCAGTTGCATGAAATCACCGTGCAAATCTTTGATGGCACTGATCTGTGCACGAGTATAATGGCTGACATTACCGGTACCGGCATCGACTACATCGGCATAGCGAGTAACGGCAGGTTCGGCATCATACAGGCCGCCATCCGTTCCGTAGCCCATCGCTTGCAGGTTTCCGTGGCAATCGGCACATTCGCGGGAGGCCTTTGAGGTTGTATGCGGATTCAAAGGAGCCAGTTCGATTGCATCATAGCCGGCTGCCGTCTTGGCCACCCGGTTCCAGACAAGTGTCTTGCCATCCGGTCCGATCACTGTTCCGACAGTCTGGATCACACCGACCAGAGGCGTGACACGTCCCTCGCCATTAATTCCTAATGGAGGATTCTCCCCTCGCATATGGCTGTAATCGCCGTATGTGGGAGCACCCTTTTGCATCACATATTTTTTATGGTAATCGGCAGTCGTACCGTCCTGTGCAACCTGTTCCGGAGAATCGAGCCAGTCGATAGATTCTTTTGTATAGTCGATTACATACTTATAACCATAGTATTGGGCTGCCCAAGTCGAATGGCATGCATAGCATTCTAACTTTTCCATATGCTTGGAGACGGCAACCATAGCTGTTCTTGCTTTTACGGGATCAGACCAGGTACCGGTTTTCTCCATTTGCTTCAGGAGAGGGACATTGAAATCCAGCCCGGTCTCGGAATGGACCATGACCTTATCACCGTCTTTCACGACATTACCGAAAGCATTGCCTCGCACCGTAAGCAAATAGCCGTCTTGTTTCGGATAGACCGTTGCAAAACGGGAAGTGACCTCCATCGGTGCGTCAGCCAGGCCACGCGCCTCGTCTCCATCCGGTTTCTTACCAAATTCGTCACCATAGCCGATCGGCAATTCCCAGGGATATCTGTCGGGGGTGCCATGACAGTCGGCACATTCTATCTCGACAGTAGCAAGCGTGGTAGTTCCTATATTGCCGTTGCCGTGCATGGAATTGGTCGTATGGCAATCCTGGCACAGCAAACCGGTTACGCTTTTGCCGTCCTTGTCGATCCGGTGATGGGCATCATCGCGCATATATTTGAAAACATAACCGCCATTGGTCTGCTGCGGCAAGCCTTTCTCATCGAAAGGCCCCCGATTGTCACTGTGGTCCAGAGCCATTAACCCTTGATAGGCATGTCCAATGCGACGGCCGGCGGAATGGCAGGAAGCACAGGTAGAAACCTGTATGCCGGACAAAAGCTTACCATTCACTATCTGAGGGGACTTACGCGTACCCTGCATCGCATGGACCAGCAGATGGCCGGTAGCTTTCTTGTCTATCGAAAGATCGCCTCCTTCATAATAACCTTCATTACTGTAAAGGCTGTGACAGGCGGCACACCCCATCCCGCGATAATGCCCTCTGTCCTGCATTCCTTTGTTACTTAAATGGCAGGCGTTACAATTCCTCAAATAGGTAAATGCGGCCTGTTCCGGCATCTCTTCCAGCTTGTCCAACGAGGCTTCGGGGACTTTTTCCAGTTTATCGGGGAATTGTCCGGGGAAGTTCCGGGCCATTTCTTTCATATAGGCTTTATAGGTATCCGAACCGAAACGGGGAGTATGGCCATCCGGATCGTCTATCCGGTGGTCGGCATAAACATGGTCATGGTTCTCCGTGCCGATCCCCCAGCTCCACATGATGGCTTTCATCTTACCGGCGTCGGTATTCATATTGGAACGGCGTACGTTGTATGTATGGTCGCCATGACACAACCCGCAAGTATTGTTATTCACCTGCAAGGCACCGGGCACGGGCGTAAAAGAGGCGAGCCGGCTTCCGGCAGGCGCTCCGCTATGGGCGAGCCGGCTATTAATCGTTTCTGCCGGATTTCCGCCATGACAGACCACGCAACCGTTCGGATCTCCCATCGAAGCGCCTTTTGCCAGGATTGCCTGCATCATGCCCGACTGCAAAGGACGTGCCGGCTCTATTCCTTCATGACAGACCAGGCAATACTGTTTCCCGGCCGGAAAAGACCCGCCGTCGACCTGCTGCACGACCTGCGGATCAGGCAAAGGCGACGAAGAGGCAGGAACAGCCTCTGCGGCGGAAACAAAGACGGTATCTCCGCCTTGCCATAAAGACCAGTAATAAGAGACTACGACAAAACAAGCAATAACCGCCCCGGCTAAGACAGTTATATCCAGCATTCTTTTTAGAAACGTTTTTTTACCCATGATATAAGATGATAATCGTTACAGAATCCCTATTTTAAATAATAACAGTGAAAACAGTAAAAGGTTGAAAGCATTCCTGTTTTATCTCTCGGATAAGAGGAAATAATTTAATTCATATCAGTTATCGGAAAACAGTCGATATATTCAGACCGGATTTTTGAACCTTTCCGGCTGATATAAAGTTATATAATCGAAAACTATATTTAAGAAGTAAGGGTTAAAATACACAAATAATAAATTATCACATCATTCGGATATGAAACACAGAATGTTCTTTCTGCTGGCAAGTGTATTGCTGGCACTCCCGGCAACCGGTATGGAATTGCCAAAAGACTCGACCGCCACTTGGCTTGAGACAATCACAAGAGGGAAAGAATTGCCACATCTTAAATTCAGTGGATTTCTCAGGTTCAACTATAACTATTCGGACTGGAAAGAAGGTTCGAAGAAACGGGGAGGCGACTTCGGGTATGATCTTTTTAAGTTGGGAGTGGCCGGATCATATAAAAAGATTTTATTGGATGTGGATTTCCGCTTCTATGCAAAGCCTTCGGGCGGCGCCATGCTGAAATCCGGCTGGATCGGGTACAAGTTCAATGACAGACATCAGTTGCAGGTCGGGCTGACACGCGTGCCGTTCGGTATACAGCCATACGGCGCACACAACTATTTCTTCCAAATCGCATACTATCTGGGATTGGAAGACGATTCGGATATGGGAATCAAATATTTGTACACCGCCGACCGGTGGGAATATGCCCTCGCTTTCTTCAAAAACTCGGAAGAGGAACTGTTCGGATCGGATTCGGAAACGGCAGGAGATCGTTACAGTTACGATGTTGCGGGCCGCAACAAAGAAGTCAACCAGTTCAACGGACAGGTCTTCTATAAATGGGGAGACGGAACCCGGCAGAAGATAGGCGCATCCGCCGAATTCGGCATGCTCTACAATCTGGATACTGAAAAGAACGGTACGCATTATGCGTTTGCCGTCCATCATGAACTGTACTGGAAGGGATTAAGCCTCAAGACGCAGGTATCCACCTATGCCATGTACCCGAAAAACAAGCCGGGAGAAACTCGCGACATTGTGACGATGACGGCATTCAACGCTCCTTACGAGATAGCGGCAAAGGCAAATATCTATTCTGTTAGCGCCGGATATACAATTCCTTTTTCAAAAGGGATCGTGAACAGTATCCAGTTCTACAACGACTTCGGCTGGATGCAGAAATGGGACAAATCATTTCATGACAGCTTCCAGAATGTCACCGGCTGTCTCATTACCGCCGGCCCGGTCCTCTGTTATGTGGATTATGCGCAAGGGTTGCACCAGCCGTGGTTCGGTCCCGACTGGAATGCTTTTGGTGCGGGGACGGGCAGTAACTCCTGGCATGCCCGATTCAATATCAGTTTGGGATATTACTTCTGACCGGTGCTACAGTAAGCGAAGGATCGTGTCGTGTATCACCCCGTTGCTCGCCACCACCTGCTCGGCAGAAGGCCAAGTGCCGCCACCGGCAAAGTCTGTCAGCCTGCCACCCGCCTGCATCAGGATCAGACCGCCTGCCGCCACATCCCACGGGCCGAGATAGCCTTCTATCCGGGCATCGAACCGGCCGCAGGCGACATAGCAAAGCTCGGCCGCGGCAGAGCCCAGCAGTCTCGTCCCTCCGGCATAGCCATACAAACGGTCTACCAGTTTTTGGGCGACCGGACGGTAACGGTCGGAATCGTAAGGGAAACCGAGCGCGACAAAAGCCTTGTCCAGAACAGCCACATCCGTCACCCGGATTTCTTTGCCGTCCAGATAAGCCTTACTTCCTTTCCAGGCATAAAAACATTCGTCACGACAGACCTCATATACAACACCTAACAATAATTCTTCCTTATTCCTCAGGGCGATACTGACACTGTAAGGGGCCATGTCGTGGATATAATTGGAAGTCCCGTCAAGCGGATCGATCACCCAGCAATAGTCCTCGTCCGTCAAGCTTCCCGACCCCTCTTCGGCAATAAACCCGGCACCGGGAAGCAATGCCGAAAGTTGTTCGACCAGACGCCGTTCGGATTCTTTATCCACATACGAGACATAATTGTGCGCACTCTTTTCCTCTACCTTCTCCCGGTCGAACTTTTGCCGTTCGTCACGCAGGAATGTACCGGCATTGCGGGCTATTTGCCGTACTTCCGCACAAAGATATTCCAGGTTCGATATTCCGATCATCGTTTCATCTTTTTATGTTCAGCCTTAATATAACGGCTCCGGGCGGTTATTATTACCGTTTTATCGATATTCCTTCTTTATTTTTAATTTATTCCCTATTTTTGTTAACGGAATGTCAAACAAAACAGACCCTTTAACCGTTATGAATATAACGAAAACACACAATAAGGACAAATGAGACGTTGGATGAAGCGAATAGGGATCATATGCCTGATACCGGTGGTATTGGTCATCCTGATTTCAATTCTTTTGTATATACCTCCCTTCCAGAATTTCGCTGTGCGGTTAGCCACCAAATATGCCAGTGAAGCTACCGGTATGAATATCGGGATCGGACAGATACGTCTATCCTTTCCGCTTAACTTGACGGTACGGGATGTGAAAGTTATGACTCCCCCCGACACGCTATTATTGCTCGAAAGTTTCCAGGTTAACATCCGTCCGCTGCCGCTGCTGAAAAAAGAAGTCCTGGTGGATGCGATCGACCTGCGTGGCGTAAAAGCCAATACAGGCAACCTGATCGAGGGAATGGTGATCAAAGGAACTTTAGGAAAGCTCTATGCCAAAGCCGACCGTATAGACCTCGGAAAAGAGATTGCCCGGTTGAACAAAATCGACCTTTCGGATACAGCCGTCACCCTTCTGATGAGCGATACGACAACAAACAAAGATACGACATCGACGGTTGTCAACTGGAAATTGGCGCTGGACCAAATCGACCTGAACCGGGTGGCGTTCGCCATGCAGATGCCGGACGATTCGCTGCGTCTTGCGACTTATATCGACAAGGCGGGACTGACCGACGGAAGGATCGACCTCGGATCGGCACGCTACGGTGCTTCCCGGTTTCTTCTGTCCGGTTCTTCCCTAAGTTACGACGGCAGCTACGATGACCCGGCTCCGGGTTTCGATCCGGCACATATTGCCTTGAATGATGTGAATATCCGGATCGATTCGCTTTTATACGGGGGAAAGGATATCGGTGCACGGATCAAAGAGTTTTCCGCCAACGACCGTTCCGGACTGACGATCAGTTCGCTGACCGGAGATATCAGCAGTGACAGCACCGCGATACAGGTGCCGGGGCTCCTGTTGAAAACACCTTACTCGGAGATCCGCCTGCTGGCCACCGTTCCCTGGAGTTCGTTCGACAATACGCCGAGCGGCACGCTCCGTAGCCTGCTGACCGCCTCGGTAGGAAAAGAAGATGTATTTGTCTTTGCCGGTCCTCTCCCCAAGGAGTTCAAGCAAGCCTATCCTCAGAAAGAAATCAGCCTGACAGCCGGAATAGAAGGGAACTTGGCTGCTCTACGGCTACGCCAGCTGAAAGGCGGACTGCCCGGCGTCTTCGATCTGAATGTCACAGGAGAGATGAAAGCCGTGGCAGACAGCATCCGCCGTTCGGGTAAGTTCCAGCTGGATGTGCAAACCGGGAATCTCGATTTTGTCCTCAGTATGTTGCCGGTATCCGAACGTTCACGCTATAACCTTCCGGCAATGCGACTGAAAGGGGAGGCGACTTTGCAGAACCAGGAGTTCCGCGCCGGCCTTTTGCTCACACAAGGCGAGGGCAGGGTCGGACTGACGGCACGTTATAACCCCGCACGGGAGTCTTACCAGGCCGACCTGAAGGTCGACAGTTTGAAACCGACCGATTTCCTTCCCAAAGATTCCCTTTACCGCCTGACCGCCTCGATCCGTGCCGAGGGGAAAGGGTATGATCCGTTTCGCGTTACCACCTGGGCCAAATTAGACGGGGAGATTACGAATATCGAGTATGGGACATACGCCGTATCCGACGTGAAGCTGGACGGCTCGTTGGAAAAGAACCTGCTGAAATTCGACCTGCTCAGCCATTATCCGCTTGCAAAGATGGATATGTCGCTGAATGCGACTCTCCATAAGAAGAAAGTGAATGCGATGCTGATCGCCGACGTGCAAAACCTGGACTTGTACGGCATGCACTTTATGAACGATTCGCTGGCGACCTCCTTCCAGCTTTTCGCAGAGGCGGAAACGGACATGGGGAAGAATAACCAGGTGGACGTTACCCTCGGTAACTGGGAACTGATGAACCCGACCGGCAAGTTCCACCCGAAAACATTGACTTTACGTGCTCATAGCGATAAAGACACGACCCGTGTCTCCTTCCACGCCGGAGACCTCGGAGTCGTCCTGACCGGTAATGCGGATATCGAGACGATGGCCGATAAGTTCACGAAAATAAACGAAGGCCTCACCCGACAGCTGGAACGCGATTCGATGATCGACATTCCGGCTTTCCGTCCGCTCCTGCCGGATATGGACCTGAAGATCACGGCCGGTAAGGATAATCCGATTTACAACATCCTGCAACAGTATTATATTACCTTCGACAACCTGGATATCGAAGCCAGCACCTCGCCGGAAAAGGGCTTCTTCCTCGATGCCGATCTCTTCAACCTGATGCAGGACACGACACGGATCGACACGATCTGCTTCATCGTCCGGCAGGATTCGCTCGGCCTGCTGTACGACACGAGAGTCATCAAGACAAAATACAGGAAGCAGCAACCTTTCACCGCCGGCTTGCGGGGAAAGGTCCGTAATACCTTTGCCGATGCCGAACTGGAATATACCGACGGCCAAGGCAAAACCGGCTTCCGGTTAGGAGCCCGTGTCGACAAGGAGAAAGAGGGATTGCGCCTGCATCTCTTCCCGGAAGATCCGATACTGGCTTTCCGCACGTTTAAGCTGAATGCCGACAATTATATCCTGTACCGCGACATAAAAAATATTGCCGCCGATGTCCGGCTGACCGGCGAGAACAACGCTTCGCTCTGGATCCATTCGCTTGCCGGAGGAGAAGGGATGGAAGAAATCCATGCCGAGCTGAGCCAGATAGACCTGGATGCGATCACAAAGGGATTCCCGGACCTCCCTTCCATGCGGGGGATGTTGAGTGCCGACTTGCAGTATGCCCCTTCGGACAGCAGCTTCATGGTGGTGGCGGACGCTCATATCGACAGCTTGTTCTATGAAGGGGGACGGGTAGGTGAACTGATGTTCAACACCGTTTACCTGCCGCTTAGCGACAAGGAACATCAGGTCGACATGCACCTTTTCCGCGATCGTAACGAGGTGGCGGCGATCAACGCCTATTACAAAATGGGTAAAACGGATTACCTGGACGGGAATATGAACATCACCGCCTTGCCGCTGGAAATGGTAAACCCGTTCATTCCGGACAATATGGCCAAACTGACGGGAGCCTTGCAAGGGGAGCTGGCGATAACCGGGACCACCTCGGCCCCTGCTGTCAACGGGTATGTGAGGATGGACAGTTCGGCGGTATATGTCACGGCAGTCGGTTCTTCCTTCCGTTTCGACAAGCAGGATATCAAGATCCGGGATAATCTGATCCGTTTCGACCAATACAACATCTATGCTTCGGGAACCAATCCGTTTGTAATCGACGGGACGATCGACATTCACAATCCTTCCCGGATGATGGCGAACCTGAAACTGACGGCTCACGACCTGCAACTGCTGAATGTGAAACGCAATAAGGAAAGCATGGTGTACGGAAAGCTGCTCGTCAACCTCAACTCGACGGTCAAAGGGCCGCTCGACGCCTTGATCATGCGAGGAGACTTACAACTGTTGGGCGGGACGAACGTCACTTACGTGATGCAGGAATCTCCGCTTACGGCCCAAGATCGCTTGGCTGACCTTGTGACCTTTACCGATTTCTCCGACACGCTGCTGACTCGCCGGCACCGGCCGGAAGCACCTCTGCCCATCGGCGGACTGGACATGTTGATGACGATCCGGATCGACCAGGCCGTCCGTCTGAACGCAGATATCACCCCCGACCAATCGAGCCGGGTGGAACTGGAGGGAGGCGGCGACTTGTCATTCCAATACACGACACAAGGTGAAATGATCCTGAACGGGCGTTATACGCTTTCGGGAGGCATGGTAAAATATGCCATGCCGATCATTCCGCTGAAAGAGTTCACGATACAGGACGGCAGCTACGTCCAGTGGAGCGGCGACCCGATGGACCCAATGCTGAACCTGACGGCTACCGAGCGGATGCGGGCATCCGTCACACAGGACGACGGCAGCTCACGGCTGGTCACGTTCAATGTCGGCGTGGCTATCAAGCAGACTTTGGAGAACCTGCAACTGCAATTTATCCTCTCCGCGCCGGAAGACCAGTCCATGCAACAAGAACTGGACAAGATGGGCGAAGGGCAACGGTCACAGATAGCCGTCACGATGCTTGTCACGGGAATGTACCTCAACATGAGCGATGTCGGCGGTGGCGGAAAGAAGCCGAGCCTCGACATGGGCGCCGCCCTGAACAGCTTCCTGCAAAGCGAGATCAACAATATCGCGGGTAGCGCCTTGAAGTCCGTGGATATCACTTTGGGCATGGAGCAGTACGACCAGAACGGCACAGGATCGGGCGGGGAGCGGACAGACTTCTCCTTCCGCTTCGCCAAACGGTTCTACAACGACCGGATCAGCATCATACTGGGCGGACGTGTTTCGACCGGACAGGATGCGGGCGCCGGGCAGTCTCAGCAGTTCATCGACAACGTATCGATCGAATACCGCCTCGACGGTAGCGGGACCCGTTACATCAAGCTCTTCCACGACAAGAACTACGAGAGCCTGTTAGAAGGCGAGATCACGGAAACGGGCGCCGGTATCGTCCTGCGCAAAAAGATGCTTCACCTCCGTGAACTCTTCATCTTTAAAAAGAACAAACCCAAGCCGGTAACGGACGACAAACAAACAGAAGAGAAAAAATGAAACACATCAAATATATTGTATCTATTTCGTTATTCCTCCTTGCTTCCTGCTCCACGACGAAGAATCTGCCGGAAGGGGAAGTTTTATATACGGGGATCAAGAAGATTGAAGTGACGGACGAGGACAAGAGCAAGGAAGGGGAAGAGGCGCTGACGGAAGTGGAGGCCGCCCTTGCCTATCCGCCCAATAACGCCCTGCTTGGGAGTTCGTCCATCCGCATTCCTTTCCCGTTCGGGCTGTGGGTGTACAATGCGTTCGTGAACAAAAGGGGGAAACTCAACAAATGGATCTTCAACAAACTGGCGGCCAAGCCCGTTTTCATCAACACGGTCAATCCGGAAGTCCGGACAAAGGTCGCCTATAACCTGCTTCGCGAATACGGCTACTTCAACGGGGCTACTTCCTATGAAGTGGAGCCGGACCCCAAGAACCCGAAAAAGGCAAAGATCAGCTACAAGGTGGAGATGAACAATGCCTACACATACGACAGCATCGCGTACGTCCGGCTACGGCATCGCATCGACACGCTCGTCCAGCGTAACATCGGAGACCGCCTTCTGCACGACGGCGATAATTTCAATGTCGTACAGCTCGAAGCCGAACGTCAGCGCATCTCTTCCCTGCTCCGTAACAACGGGTATTACTATTTCCGTCCCGAATTTATCAGCTACCAGGCCGATACGATCATGAATCCCGGAAAGGTAGCGCTCCGTATCTCTACAAAGCCGGGGCTGCCCCGCACCGTACTGCGTCCCTGGAAGATAGGCGACGTATCGGTCTTCCTGAACGGTTACAACAACGAGCCGCCGACAGATTCCATCCGGTATAAGGATATGACCGTCTTTTACGAAGGGAAGTTGCGCGTCCGTCCGAAGGTGCTGTACGACCGGCTGAAATTCCGCCCCGGCGACCTCTATTCGCAGCAACAGCAGGAAAAGACCCAGACCGGCTTCTCCCGTCTCGGCATTTTCCGCTATTCGGAAATGCAATATACTCCCAAAGACACCTCTCGCCGTTGCGATACGCTGAACCTGCAGATCAACACGGTTTACGACCTTCCGCTGGACGGCGAGCTGGAACTGAACGTGACCACCAAGAGTAATGACCAGACCGGTCCGGGCGCGATCTTCAGCGTTACCAAACGGAATGTATTCGGAGGAGGAGAGACCTTCGGCGTCAGCATGCGCGGCTCCTACGAATGGCAGACCGGCAAACGGGTTTCGGGCGGCAGCTCGGCGATCAACAGCTGGGAGTTCGGCATCAGCGGTACGCTTACTTTCCCGCAAGTGCTTTTCCCCAGCCTGATAAAGAACGATACGAAATACCCTTCCAGCACCTCCTTCCGCATCTATGCGGACCAGTTGAACCGTGCCAAATTCTTCAAGATGCTGGCATTCGGCGGAAGCGCTTCGTACGAGTTCCAGCCGTCGGCGACCAGCCACCATTCGGTGACGCCGTTCAAGCTGACCTACTCGCTGTTGCAGCATACGACGCATGAATTCGACTCCATCGTAGATGTCAACAAGGCGTTGGGGCGAAGCCTCGAGAACCAGTTCATCCCGTCGATGGGCTATACATACACGTATGACGATTCTCCCATCACTACCAAAAAGAACCATCTCTGGTGGCAGTCTTCCATCACACAGGCGGGCCTTATTCTCGACGGCGCCTATGCCATCGCCGGTAAGAGCTTTAACAAACGGGACAAGAAACTGTTAGGGAACCGCTTCGCCCAGTTTGCCAAACTAACGAGCGAAATACGGTACAACTATTATCTCGGAAAGAAGCAGCACCTGGTCGGACGCCTGATGGCCGGCGTCGCCTACAGCTACGGCAATTCGATCACGACACCCTACAGCGAACAGTTCTACATCGGTGGCGCCAACAGTATCCGGGCTTTCACGATCCGAAGCATCGGGCCGGGCAGTTACCGCCCGACCGATTCGAAATACGGCTATCTGGACCAGACCGGCGACATCAAGTTCGAAGCCAATCTGGAATACCGCTTCCCGATCTTGGGCGACCTGCACGGAGCGACCTTCCTCGATGCCGGCAACATTTGGCTGCTACGCTACGACAAAAGCCGTCCCGGCGGACAACTGAAATGGGGCCGTTTCCTGAAAGACCTGGCTTTGGGAACCGGCATCGGACTGCGTTACGACCTGACCTTCCTCGTCATCCGCCTGGATTGGGGAATCGGCCTGCATGTCCCGTACGATACGGGAAAGAAAGGCTATTACAACATCCCGGACTTCAAAGACGGAATGGGCGTCCACCTGGCAATCGGCTATCCGTTCTAAAGAAACGGTTTCGACTCTGCTTGCCGCTTCAGGAACGGCTCTTGAAGTTCCAATAGAGTCCGCTTACAAGCGGGCCGTTATATAATCGATAATGTCCAGGCACAGATGGGTGGTTCGGTCGTTCACATCCAGTTCGGGATTCAGTTCGACCAGGTCCATCGACTTGATCAGATTGGTGGAAAGTATATGTTCGACGAAATCCTTGAACTCGTCCGGCATCAGTCCTTCGCACACGCGTGTTCCCGTACCGGGAGCAAAGCGGGGATCGATGCTGTCCACGTCTATGCTGAAATGGACATTCCGTATCTTCCGTTCTTTCAGCTTCCGTTTGATATCTTCGGCAACAAAGCCGATGCCCTTCTGGTGGATCATGTCCATCGTATAAACACTCAACTGCTCACGCTCGATCAAAGCCTGTTCCCCTTCATCCAGGCTCCGGGTTCCGACCAGGAAGACATTCTGCGGATTCACCTTGTTGCCGGGCGCATAGATATTGACTAATTCCTCGCTCCCCATCCCCATCAGGGCGCTAAGCGGCATCCCATGAATATTGCCGCTGGGAGAAGTCTCGCTCGTATTGATGTCGCCATGCGCATCCAGCCAGATGATGCCGAAATCGTCAAAGCACTTTCCCACTCCTGACGCACTGCCCAGCCCTAACGAATGGTCTCCGCCGATCACCAGCGGGAAAGCCCCTCCGCGCAACGTGTCGTAGACCAACTCGGCCAGGTTATTATTGACCTCGACAATCGCATCTAAATATTTCAGACTCCGCCCGCGGGCAAACTTATCCGCCTCCGAAACCGGAGGAACATACAGATTGCCCAGGTCGAAGGCCCGATGTCCGTTTTTACGGATAATCTTCATCAGGCCCCGTTCACGCAGGTGGTTCGGGGCGCGTTCCACCCCTTCGCGGTCGCACCCTAAGTTGAGTGGGACTCCTATCACATTTATCTTCATAGGCAATCAAAATTGAGCGAATGTATCTTTAATAATGCCGACGGCCTCCATCATCTGATCCCGGTCGATAACCAACGGAGGAGTGAAACGGATGATATGGTCATGCGTCGGCTTGGCGATCAATCCGTTCTCTTTCAGCGCCAGACAGATGTCCCAGGCCACTTTCCCATCCCGCGGCACGGTGACAACAGCATTCAGAAGTCCTTTTCCCCGCACCTGGCGGATCATCGGATTGTCGATCTTCTCCATTTCGCTGCGGAAGAGGACACCCATCTCGAAAGCATTCTCCGAAAGATGCTCGTCGCGCACCACCTCAAGGGCGGCTATCGCCACGCGGGCAGCCAACGGGTTACCGCCATAGGTAGAACCATGTTCGCCCGGCGCGATCGTCAACATGATCTCATCATCCGCCAATACTGCCGAGACAGGCGTGACACCGCCGGACAAGGCCTTCCCCAAAATCAGAATGTCAGGATGGACATTCTCGTAATCGCAGGCAAGCAGTTTGCCGGTGCGCCCGATACCCGTCTGGATCTCGTCGGCGATAAAGAGGACATTGTGTTGCCGGCAAAGGTCATGGCACTTCCGCAGATACCCTTCGTCGGGGACGACCACGCCGGCTTCCCCCTGTATCGGTTCCAGCAGGAAACCGACAACGTCCGGATCGTTCAACGCCTCTTCCAATCCGCCTACATTATTATATTGCACTTTGATAAAACCGGGCGTATAAGGCCCGAAGTCCGCATACGAACCGGGATCCGTGCTCATGGAGATGATCGTGATCGTCCGTCCGTGGAAGTTCTCGCTGCAAACGACGATCTTCGCGTGCTCAGGAGCGATCCCCTTCACCCGGTATCCCCAACGCCGCGCCAGTTTGAGAGCCGTTTCGACCGCCTCGGCCCCGGTGTTCATCGGCAACAGTTTGTCATACCCGAAGAACTTGCAGGCAAACTCCATATACTCTCCCAAGATATCGGCATGGAAAGCACGCGACACCAGTGTCAACTGCTGTGCCTGGTCGGTAAGCGCCTTAATGATCTTCGGATGACAATGCCCCTGGCTCAGGGCGGAATAGCCGGACAGGAAATCAAAATACCGTTTTCCTTCCACGTCCCAAACATAAACTCCTTCTCCTTTCCGGAGAACGACAGGCAGGGGATGGTAGTTGTGCGCACCATACTTCCCCTCACGGGTGATGTAATCTTCCGGTCTCATCTTCTTTCAGATTTAAAATTAGCAGACTGTAAGCGTTTCTTACGTCCTTGTTCCAAAGGTACGGAATAAAGCTTACATTATGTCATGCAAAAGAGTATGTTAAGAAACATACGTTAGTGCCATTCCTTTCTGTCGTTTCCTGCATAGGTAACTCTCGTTTCCTACCGAGGAAATTATCGTTTCCTGCCGAGGGAATTTCAGTTCCCTGCTGGGGAAATTCCGGTTTCCTTTAGGAGGAAACTGGAATTGGCTGGTTATCAGTGCCAATCAATGCACAGCTTGAGATCCGTTTTTTTACTTCATCCAAAGTGTTTCACTTACTTCTATTTTATCCATAAACCAGGGGAATATGTTGTCCAAATGGTATTGTTTTGTCCTGTAACCCATATATTTTGGAAAAATTACAGGTATTTTTTCTTGTCGATTCGGAAAACCTATTTACCTTTGCAACGATTCCGTAGTGGGCAGCGGCTCACAGGGCGCGGGGTCAATTACATATTGTAAGCATTTTACGGAGATTATTCCTTACATGAAAATCTGCAAAATTTTTAGCACAATGGGATAATGGACAGTAAATGCTTGCGCTGGTTACGTATAAATTCATCTACCATTCTTATGGGAAAATTGTTTTATATCGTATAAGGCGCGGGCTATTGTTCTATTATTATTGTGCGGGCTTTTGCAGATGCCTCATGTTTGATAATAAACAATAGACCCGCGTTTTTTTTATGCCCGTTCATAATCATTCGCGGGGAGTTGTTTTCCCCTTCGTGAAATTAGTTGTTGGATTTTCAAACACTATTTTATTAACAATTAATTTTTAATGATTATGAACAAGAGATTTTCTACTCTTTTGGCTGCCGCACTGGTAGCAGGTGGGATGTCTGCAAATGCACAAACGGCAATTTCCGGTACAGTGATCTCTGACCAGATTTATTCTGTTCCGGCACGCAATTACATGTTGCAGACTTCTACTTTTAGCAGTGGTAACATTGCACAAGTAATTTCAGTGGATGATGCCGCTGAGAATGCAAAAGTTATAACTGCCGATGCTGCAAATGTAAATGCCCAACTTTGGACAATCAAAGTAACGACCGTATCCGGTTCAAACCGTTTTGTTTTGGTAAACAAAGCAAATGGAACAACACTTTCTTTCGATCCCAAGAGTGCTATCGCTGCTGATGCAAGCGGTAATGTAGCCTCTCCTGCAGCAGGAAGCAAGGCATTCTCTTTGGTTGAAGCAAGCAATGACACGGAATGGACTTGGTATTCTGCTCCCAACGCTACATCTGAATTAACAAGTGCCAAAGCTATTGTAAGCGCTTTCCGTGCAGACTCTTCTATGGCTGTGGCTGTTCAGAATGGTACAGGCTTGTTGTATGCTTATAAATATGCAAATAGCAAACCTGCAACTCTCGCCGGTGGTGATGTTGCTCTGGGTCTTCAGGCTGTTATCCCGGGTACGGTTAATATGACTGCAAATGATTTGAATGTATTAGGCGAAGCTCCTAATAAATACTTTACTTTGAGCACTAATAAGACCGGCTTAGTAGGTGGAGACCAATTGATTGGACGTAAATTCCAAGCAGTGGCAAGCTCTTCTACTAACGGTGCTGTATGGCTGAAAAATATCGAAAATGGAGCTGCTGTCGCTAAATATGCGTATGTAGATACGGCTTTCCATGTTGGTACAGGTACAAATACCGACACATGGTATAAATTTGCAAATACAAAAGAAGCAGGTAAATACAATCACCTTGCTGCAGAAGCTTTCGATTTTACAATCAGCCGTGACCTCTTTAAAGATAGTGTGACTATTGCTGTTCCACAAAATGCATTGAGAGAAAAAGGTACTGCCGATCCTACGACAGGATCTTTTTGGGCTACACTGCAATCAGACAATACAATTAAAACTTATACAACTGTTTCTGCTGTTAAGTTAACTGCAACAACAGAAGTATTGACTCTTTATTCAACTCCAGAAACAGAAAACTTGCTGTTTGCCGTATCTTCTCCTGAAGCAGATGAAACCCTGACTTCTGTTGAGGATGGCGTATATTTCATCAAGAATAAGAAAGGTCAGTATTTGGCTGTCCCGGTTTATAATGCATATGACGAATATAGCGGATATCCTACTTGGGTAACCGTAAACCCGGACGAACAAGATCCTGCTCACATGCCGGCCTACCAGTGGGTTGCCTTAAAAGACAAAACTTCTGATAAAGCAGCTAAAACATCTACAATCACGTTGACAAACCGTGAGTTTGCAAAGACAACTGATTGGGATGGATCAAAATATGTTGTTGTTGATAATGATTATGCAACTATCCAGTTGAGAAAAAAAGCTGGTGCAGAATTTATGTATGTTTCCGCTTATAGCAGACCGTTCACAACTTCAGATTCTTTGGCTTTCGATGCTGTTCCTGCAACAGCCTTGAGCGATACTTTGCTGGGGTATAAGAATATCGACGCCAATGACCTGTTGGTAAATCGCTACACATTCAATTACCTGCATGCTTATACAAAGGATAAGTTTATTGCTAAATCGGCAAAAGACTCTTTGGCTACAGTGTTGGATGGGAAAGCCGTATTTGCGCTTGAAGCAGATGGCGCTATCGCTGATTATGGTTACGATGTAACTAAAGCAGGAAGTCGTATCGCTGGTTTGAAACAGTTGAGAAGACAGGCTTACAAGGTATATGTCCCAGCTAAGAATGATGCTTATTTAGGTATAAACGACGAATCTAAATATGCAATTTCTGCAAATATGTATCCTTCTACATTCTTCTTCAAAGAAAATAATGACTTAACTGGTGACGATAATTGCTATCATGCAATGATCCGGTTGAGTGAGTATGTTGAGAATTCAGGAACAGTAGATGAATTTACATATCTGGGCTATTCTAAAGCCGGTGTAACCGACGATGATTTGTCTGCAACATTGAAGAACCAGGTATCATCTGAAACCAGAACTTCTGCATTCCTGATCGGCAAATACGATGCTCCTTTGTATCGTCGCTTCGATTCTGAAAAGCTGGAAGGCAATGTTGGTGATGCAGCCGATACATTGCGTTTCAAAGAAAAATATCGTAATGAATACCTGCAGGTTGAAAATAACGATAACTTCAAGGTTAAGGGCATTGATTTCTTAGGTATCTATACTCCGGACTTCACAAAAGATGGTAAATCATTCATTGTCGATACTGCATTCGTAAATCGTTGGAATGGAAACATCAAGCCGCAGTATTTGATCTCTATCGATCGCCAGGATCAGGCATTTGAAGCTGGTGACATGTGCCCGGTATGCCAGGAAATCGTAGCTAACGGCGGAACTCGTCCGGCTAACTGTCCTCATGACAAAGCAGGCAAGGCTCCGTTCCATATGGGTAAATATCTGGTGAATTTTGCAGACTCTGTGGATCACGCTGCTGCAAAACCTGCTAACTATGGTTGGAAGGGCTACACGCGTGCAGGTTTTGTGAAAGCTGTACATATGGGTGATAGCCTGTATATCCTGACCGGTCAGTTCGCTGATGTAACGTTGGCTACTTTCGATACAGCCGCTATTCACAAGGCTGTTAAGGATAATAAGTATGCTGCTGAATACATTAAGAATTTACAGGGTGACGATCATAAGTATGTAACTTGGTCAATGCGTTACCTGGATCCGAAAAATGCGGCTAACGAAGTAGAAGAAGACCGCGCATTCTTGATGGAATCTATGGCTGACGATGCTATCGCTCCTGTTGAAGGTTCTTGGTTGAAGATGCAGAATGGTTGTATCGTAATGTCTGGTACTGCTGGTGCTCCATCTACTTTCGATCAATTTACAAATGATGACGATGCTTTGATCTTCAACATTGAAAAGGGCTCTAAAGAAGACTTGGCAACTGACAACGAAACGATCGCTACATCTGAAATCGCCGTTATCGCCGGCGAAGGCCAGGTAACCATCGCTAACGCTGCCGGCAAGAAGGTGGTTATCAGCAACATCTTGGGCCAGGTAGTAGCTAATACGGTTCTTGCTTCCGACAACGCTGTAATCGCTGCTCCCCAGGGTGTGGTAGTGGTAGCCGTTGAAGGTGAAGAAGCTGTTAAGACAATTGTAAAATAATAGAAACAAAAAACAATCCCTTGCCGGGGGATTCATCCCCCCGGCAAAAGGAAGATATTTATAATCAAATAATTCTAAAATGTTTGGCCGCGTGCCGTGAAAACGGCAATTACCCTGTGACAGGCGAACAGGCGGCCGGATTTAATATTAATAATACTAAAGTATATTGAATTGAAAAGTTCAATGTAGCCGGTAACCCTGTGAAGGACGAAAGCATACAGAAAACAAGCCCCGAAGGTGATCGACATCTTCGGGGCTTCGTTGGTTCGCCCGGCATGGATGTCTTTTAAATAGAATCACCGGTGTTTGGCTAATCAGCCAAAAGCTGAATCTGCAGATTTATCGACTTTATAAATATCGGAATCAGAAAATCAGCATATAGGCTCTGTACTTGGTCTCTTTTGTGACCGGGCAGAGAGAAATATATCCTTCTCTTATTTTCCCGTCTTTCATTTCAATCGGATAGGCCTTTTTCATGAAACAATGTTGCTCGTAGGCTTCGCCGGGTTTGCTTGTGTAGGTGATGCGCATATCGCCCCGGGCGTTAGGCGCCAGGTACTTTTGGCTGATGCGCAAGGCTACCATCCCCATTGTGTAGCGCATGTTCACTTCTATGCAAGGGTGTATGGCGAATTCGCCGTCTGCTTTTCTGCGATAGACCAACATGTCCACCCCTAAGTAACCGGTATAGATGTTTCCATATATCTGCCGGATTGCCTCTCCCACAGCTTCTTTCAGTTGCTGGAATTTGTCTCCGAAGTTTTCAACAAAGAAACTTTCCAGATATGTCTGTTCGCCCAATGCATTTCCGGAATAAGCCCCTTTCTTTTCAGCTTCGAATACGGAAAGCCCTTCATAGCGTACGTTCCCGTTCCCGTCCGAATAAAACTCCATCGCGAAATCCTGGTATTTGTTCAGCGCACATTCAATGCTGACACACCCCTGTTTGTTCAGCGCCCCTTCGATCCAGACGCGGTCTTTGGCAGTCAATTTGCGTTCCGGCAACCAAAGCAGGCCCCTGCCGGAAGACGAATAGGGCGTCTTCAGCACGAAAGGCGCATTCTGGAGGATCAGGTATTTTTCCACTTCCCTCATTTTTTTGCAGAATTTAGGCGATACCGGCACATCCATATCAGGCAGGAGTTCCCGTATTTTGTCCAGACATTCGGCTGCTGCCTGACGATTTGTCAACCGGACATATTCTTCTTTCCATTCCGGGATCGTAAGGTTCAGGTTGCCGCTCTTCCGAAGCTTTTCAAAAAAGGAATGGCTATGCGGAGAAAGTCCCCAGGGAGCAGCTTGCATTTCGGGCAGTCCGTTCTGCTGCTTTTCGATCTCCTTGCGTGAGATCAGCTTGGCAAACGGCCTGAACTCCTTAGGCTGTAGGGAGAAGAAACGCGGTGAAGCGATCTCTTCCGTAAAGACAAGATCCTCCGGGTCCGCGTACCAGACCGGAAGATAGGATAACTCCCTGATCATCCTTTGCACGTTTGCGGGCGGAGTGTAATTTTCAGAGCCTTGTAGTATGGCGGTTTCGTGTCCCGGGTTAAAGAAATGTATTTTAGGTTTCATGCTATATGTATATAATAGGTATATAAATTAGGCACAAATTACACGGACCACACGGATTAATTATTTTCTTCCCGTGTAAATCCGTGTAATCCGTGCCTGATAATTTATATCGGTTTATGGAATATTGCCGTTTTATTCGAGGTTCTCGTCGATGGCGTCGATCTTTTTAATGATGAGTGCCATTTCGTCTTTTAGTTTGTCGATCTTGCGTTCCATCTCTTTGAGCAAACCGCCGCCGCCTTTGGAGGAGATGCTCAGGAACCCGATGTTGTTTTCGTAGGTTTGAAGTTCGTTCTTCATCCGTTCGTACATGCGCATCAGCTTTTCCCGTTCGCCGTAGAGTTTGCCTTTCCCCCGTTCGCCGTTGCCCATGTCGTTGAGGTTACTGCGGAAAGTCTGCATCTTGCGGTCGTTCTGGTCGACTTTGAGACGGTCGAACTGTTTGTCGACTGCTTCGTGATATTCCTTATAAATCTTATCTTTCTCTTTGAAAGGGACATGACCGATCGTGTTCCATTCTGCCATATATCCTTTCAGGGCAGCGAGTGCCTCGTCATGGTCGGCTTCGTCGATTGCGTTGATCTTTTCCACCAAAGCCTTTTTAGCCGCCAGGTTCGTTTGCTCCACGCTCCTTTGAGAAGATACATTCTTGTTCTTTTGTTCGAAGAAATAGTCGCAAGCCGAGATGAAACGTTTCCAGATCGCATCAGAATGTTTGCGGGCTACCGAGCCGATCGTCTTCCATTCTTTTTGCAAGGCGATCATCTTTTCGGTCGTGCTCTTCCAGTCCGTGCTGTCTTTTAGTGCTTCGGCTTTTTCACACAAGGCTTTTTTCAGTTCGAGATTCTTTTCCATCTCGTCCTTTATATTCTTGTAGAATTCGCTTTTGCGGTTGAAATAAACGTCGCAGGCAGCGCGGAAACGTTCGAATATCTTCACGTTCGATTTCTTCGGGGCGAAGCCGATTGTTTTCCATTTGTCCTGCAAGGCAATTACTTCCCTATTCTTTTCTTCCCAATCTTTGAATGATTTCAAAGCCGGGAAATCGATGTTTTCTATCTGTTCGCAGATGGCTGTCTTGGCCTCCAGGTTTTCCTGTTCCTTCGCTTTCAGCCCTTCGAAATGCTCCTGATGGCGTTTGTTGATGATCGTGGAAGCGGCTTTGAAGCGGGACCAGAGGTCTTCGCGCAGTTCTTTCGCTACCGGACCGATTTCGCGCCATTGCTGGTGCAGCTTCTGAAGCTGATGGAAAGCGGATACGACATCCGGTTCCGTTTGCAGTTTCTCGACGGTTTCGCAAAGAGCCGTTTTCATTTCCAGGTTCTTCTTGAAGTCGTAGTCGCGGAACTGGTTGTTTATCTTGATGATGTCGTAGAACTTCTCACTGTATATCTGATAGTTCTTCCACAGTTCGTTGACGTGCTCCTGCGGAACGGCTTTCACTTCTTTCCATCTCTGCTGGATGTCCTTGAAGTCGTTATATAGTTTATTGAAATCTTCCTGGCTTTCGGTCAATGCTTTCAGCTGGTCGATGAGTTGGAGTTTCAAGGCGTAATTGGCCGCTTTAACCCGTTCTTCCTCGGCAAGGATGGCAGCCCGTTTTTCTTTGTAGACGTTGAGCAGTTCTTTGATCCTGCTTTCGGCTTCGTCTTCGGGGGCGACAAAATCCTTTTCTTCACCACCGGCCGTAAGGAATGCTTTCTTCAATTCGTCCACTTCGCTCCGGTGGATTTTGTAATAAGCCTGTTTGAGTGCTTCCACCTCGTTGCGTGTCGCGTCTGCTGCCGCTTCCACCAGACCGTTCAGTTTCTCCAGAATTTCTTCTTTCGACAATTTTCCCGCAGCCGCAACAGTCTCTTCACCTGCCGCAGCTTCGTCCGTTTTGACTGCTGCTTCAGATGTTTCTTCTGCTGCAACTCCGGCGTCCGGTGTTTCGTTTGTTACAACTTCCTCCGCCGTGTTTTCCGGTGTTGTTTCCGGAGCCTTAGTTTCTTCCAATTTGCCGTTTTCTTCAGTCGGCAAATTAGTTTCGTGAGTGTCCTTCATATTCAATCGCATTTAGGAAAAGGATAAATGTATCCTATATCAAGTCACAAATTAAAGTAAATATTTTGGGATTACAGCATTTGGAAGCAAATAATTTGCAGGTAGATGTTAAATTAGGCACAGATTACACGGAAAACACGGAAAGAAAATAAATTTGTCCGTGTTTTCCGTGTAATCCGTGCCTCAAATATAATCCGTGTTTGAAATTATCCTAAGAACGAGATCAGTACGCCGGCGGCTACGGCTGAACCGATAACGCCGGAGATGTTGCTGGCCATGCAATATTGAAGTACATGGTTCTTGGGATCGTATTTCAATGCTATTTCATTCGCGACACGTGATGCCATCGGTACGGCGCTCAGTCCGGTCGCCCCGATCAGCGGGTTGATCTTCTTCTTCGTAAAAAGGTTGAACAGTTTGACGAAGAAGATACCTCCCGCAATGGAAAGGGCGAACGCGAGGAAGCCCCCGATTACGATACCGATTGTCGTGAAGTTCAGGAATGCTTCGGCTGTCATGGTTGCACCGACCGATAACCCTAAAAAGATGGTCGCTGCATTCATAATGCTGTTGGATGCGGCATCGAAGAGGCGGAATGTATTGGTCCCGATCTCCTTTACCAGGTTACCGAACATCAGCATACCGATCAAAGGAACTGCGCTCGGAACGAACAGGGCCACGACCGTCGTCACCACAATCGGGAAGATGATCTTCAGAACGCGCAGGTTCTTGATCTCTGTCGTCGACGGGTATTTCTTTTCCTGCTCTTTCATATTGATACAGAGTTCTTTCTTTGAACAGAAAAGCTTGACTACCAGTGGGATGATAACCGGAACCAACGCCATATAGGAATAAGCCGCAATGGCGATCGGGCCTAACAGGTGAGGAGCCAGTTTGATGGTCGTGAAGATGGCAGTCGGTCCGTCCGCTCCTCCGATAATGCCTAAGGCAGCGGCTTCTTTCGGGGTGAATCCCATCAGGATGGCTACCAGCAAGACGGTGAAAATACCTAACTGGGCAGCCGCTCCGAAGATAGACAGCCGCAGGTTACGCAGCATCGGCCCGAAATCCGTCAGTGCTCCCACACCCATAAAGATGATAGGAGGGAGGAACCCGGTCTTGATCAGCATGTAATAGATGAAGTTCATCAGTCCCAGCTCGTGTGCAATGTCGTGAAGCGGCATTTCCCAGATGTTCTTCATCACTCCGTGCACGTTGATCAAGCCGTTTTCGTCAGCCTGTATCACGCCCATGTCGCCTCCGGGAAAGTTCGCAAGCAGCACGCCGAACGCGATCGGAACGAGCAGCAATGGCTCATACTGCTTTTTTATACCTAAATAAAGCAGTATGAACGCTATGGCATACATGATCAGGAACTGCGGTTCAGCTATGATATTGCTGAACGCAGTCATCTCATACAGATTTTGAAATATCTCGTTCATTCCTGTATCGTCATTAATACGTCATCTTCAGAAACGGCGTCACCGGCAGCCGCACAGATAGCGGTAACGGTTCCGCCAAATTCGGCACGTACGGCGTTGTACGTTTTCATGGCTTCCACGTAGCAGAGCACATCTCCTTCCTTTACGACATCTCCCACTTTTACAGGCGTGTCCGAAGCGCCTTTCACCAGGAAGAATTTACCTTCCAGCGGCGAGAGCACTTCTTTGCCGGCACCGGCCGGAGCAGCTGCGGGTGCAGGTGTTGCGGCAGGAGCGGATGCTGTTTCCGCAGGGGCGGCCGCGTTTGCTGTGTCTCCGAAGGCAACGGTCACTTTGTAGGCCTGTCCGTTCACATCGACGGTCATGACCTGGGGTGTTGTCGGCAGGGCCATGGTCACGTTGGCAGGGGCGGATGCCGCGGATGCGGGCGTAGTGGCGGCAGGTTGGGCTGCAGTCTGTTTTTCCGCTCTTTTCTTGGCTACGTCGGCTTTGAATTCCACTTTGGCTTTTCCTGAACGGTAGGCTTCATACTGTGCCGGATGCATCGCATATTCGAACAGTTCTTCGTCGTCTTCGCCCGTTTCCCATTGTTTTTCGTTCATCAGCTTGCGATACTTGTCGAGCGCGTCCGGGTAGTTGTCCTGCGGATTCCCTTCGAAAAACTCACGGCCTTCGGCTTTCGCCTTCTCGATGATTTCCGGCGCCAACGGGCCCGGCAGGCGTCCGGCCTTGCCCAAGATCATGTCCCAGATGTCGTCGGCGATCATGCTCCAGCGGGCTTTCCCCTTTTCCATCTGCATCACGTTCATGAGCGCCAGGTTCTTGACATACTGGCTGAACGGGGTCACCAATGGGGGGTAGCCGACACGCGGCCATACATAAGCCACTTCGTCGAACAGCTTGATCAGCAGCTGGTCCTGGCTCATGAGCGGCTTGTTGTTCTTGATATTGTTCTTGTTGATCGTCTCCAGGTTCTTTTCGAGGTCTGACATCAGGCTTCCCATCATGCCGCCCGGCAGTCCCGGACCGATCAGCAACGAGTTCATCAGGCGGTTCTTCGGACTGATATACAAACCGAGGAAATCATCCATGAATTCCTGGATCAGGCTGCGGACTTTCATATAAGCCTCCATGTTGATTTCCGGCACTTTGTAGCCGGCATCCTTCAACATCGCCTGTACGGTCAGCAGGTCCGCATGGCCTGTGCCCCATGAAAGCGGTTCCATGCCTACATCGATGTAATCGCAACCGGCGTTGCATACTTCCAGGATCGAAGCCACGTTGAATCCGGGGCCGGCATGGCTGTGGTACTGGACCGGGATTTCCGGATGTTTTGCCTTGATGTTGGCCACGATCTGTCCTAATGAATGCGGACGGCCGATGCCGGCCATGTCCTTGATGCAGATTTCATCCGCTCCCAGTTCGATCAGTTCCATTGCCATCTTGGTGTAATATTCGACCGTATGGATGGGCGAGTGGGTGATGCACAACGAACATTGCGAGATCATCCCTGCCGCTTTCGCATACCGGATGGAAGGGGCGATGTTGCGTACGTCGTTCAATCCGCAGAACGTACGGGCGATATCTGTTCCCTGTGCTTTTTTTACCTGGTAGAACAACTGGCGAACGTCGTCAGGTACGGGACTCATGCGCAGGCCGTTCAGTGCGCGGTCCAGCATATGGGTTTGTATGCCGGCCTCATGGAACGGTTTCGTCCATTCGCGTACGGCTCTGTTTGGGTTTTCACCGAATAATAAGTTTACTTGTTCGAATCCTCCGCCATTGGTCTCTACGCGGGCGAAACATCCCATCTCGATAATGGCCGGTGCCACCCGTGTTAGTTGGTCTACGGTGGGGACATATTTTCCGGCAGATTGCCACATGTCACGGAAGACCAAACTAAATTTGATTTCTCTTTTCATGATAAATTATATATAATTACTCTTACAACTTCTCGATCTTGACGACTTTCCCTTTTCCCCCCGTCACGACACTGACCGCCGATACGATGGCGGCGGTTGTCTGGTTCGTAATGCCGGTAGCCGGTACGGATGCCGCCGCTTGCCTTTGTGGTGTCACTTGTTTTTTTACAATAATCTCTTCGGGCGCATATTTGTTTACCAGTACGATCAGGCCCTTCCCAAGATTGATAACGATCAGCAGGATAGCGAAGACAGTGGTCATTCCCACGATCATTAGCAAAAGTCCAGTTTCTATGTTTTCCATACTCATTAATTGACGGGAAAGCGTGCGTTTGGTGTGGCTGGCACAATCCTTCCCAAGTTAAAAATTCAGCTACAAAATTATGAAATTGTCTGAAATTCACTTATAGATTCTTCATAAAAAATATGAAAAAGGTTCGGACTTTTCGTATCTTTGCCTCCCTGAAAACAATTTGTAATTAAATCATGGGAAACTTCTTTAAATCATTATTTTCTTCTTCTAAGGCGACAACGCCCGAAGAAGAGAAAAGCAAGAACGATCAGAAAAATTTCGATATTCTGAAATACGACGGTGTCCGCGCCCAGAAGATAGGCCAGGTGGCGTATGCCATCAAGTGTTTTACCGGAGCGTTGAAGTTGCAGGAGGATTTCGAGACGATGACTTATCTGGTCGCTGCCTATACGACGGCGAATAAGGCGGATGAAGCGCTCGAAGTGCTGAACCGCATGGTGGAGCTTGAGCCGGACCATATCAATACGCTTCTGACGCGTGTGAACGTGCTTTTCATGCTGGACAAGGATGCGGACGTGATTGCCGATTGCCGGCATATTCTCGAACTGGAAGAGACGAACCATTTGGCCTGGTTCCTGATGGGGAAAGCGAAGCGGACGACTTCCGACCCCTTAGGGGCTATTGCCGACCTGACGAAAGCGATCGCCTTGAAAGAAGATTTCACGGATGCCTATCTGATGCGTGCCCGGATATTGTTGTCGATGCAGCAGGCAACCGAAGCGCTTCCCGATGTGGAAAAGGCCATCACGCTGGCTCCGGAAGAAGAAACATCCTACTTGCTGCGCGGCCGTATCCATGAAGCGATGGGCAATATCGACGCTGCTGCGGCCGATTACCAGAATGTGTTGGAGTTGAATCCGTTCAATGACGAGGCGACGTTGCTCGTCGGCCAGCTCCTGATCACGCAGGAACGTCTGGATGAAGCCATTACTTTCTTCGACGAAGCGATCGACCTGAAACCCGATTTCGGCAAAGCATACGCCGAACGGGGCCGTGCCAAGAACCTGAAAGGAGACAAGGATGGCGCCTTCGAAGATCTGAAAAAGTCCATCGAACTGAACCCCGAAGGCGACGAAGCCCGGAAGCTGGAAGGGCAGCATACGAATTTCAACGATATGTACAAGGGCGGGATCTTCTGAGAAGGATGATGCAGATTTTACAATAACCCCCTGTTTTTTCTATTTCAACCCGAAAACCGAACCTTTTCGGGTTGTCTTTTTGTAAGCGGGCCGGAACATTTTGTGACGTGCAGGCAGCACGTCTGCGCGGTTCGTCTCCGGTACATGTGTTTTTGTCAATCCGAATCTTGTTTTCCTTGACAATCCGGTAAACCTTAACTTCCGGAGAGTCGAATATCCGGATCCTGCTTGGGGATGGTGCAGGAATATGGAACGTATAAAGAGCCCGGTCGCAGGGAGGCCGGCAGCTCTTTCCCGTGACGACCGTCTTCATCGCGCTGGCGACCGTCTTCGTTGCCATGACGACCGTCTTCATGCAGGGTGAACTGCGCACTTCAGAGCCATGAAGACGGTCGTCATGGGAATTTTCTGCGCACCTCGCGGAAAATACCTCCGGAAATGTTTGTTGCCGCTGCTGGAGAAACCTTTTGGAAAGGTGGTTTTGACAGCTTTTTTCTTGTTTCTATGGGCGTTTTTTACAATATCCCCAGGCTTTCTCCGATATTTTTACCGGTTCAGCGTCAGGTCGGTTTCTCTTAAAAATAAAACTTATTGTCATTCCTGGCTTATTGTACGGTTTTTCAAAATACCCGTTAGTCTGAATCGAAACTGTAGCGCATGAAATTAGGATTTCTACCCCATATTTTTCAAATTACACGCAGGGGTAATATTTTTTAAGAAACTTGTATTTCTGCAAGATGTTGAATAACAGAAAAATACAAATATATGCCTTTTGAAGGGGGTTATTGTGCGTTTTAACGTCTTTCGAAGTCTGGTGTTCTGTGTTTCTTAGACCTCTTCAGGATTGCTTATTATAAGCTGATAGCCGGTTCCCCGACAAGATTTGATTTGGATAAATGGCATGGGGGCCAAGCTTTCCCGCAAGCGCACAATAGCAGCAGAGACCGCATCGCGTTCCGCATTTACCGATCTTTTCCTTTTTTAAGGCATTTCCGAGGATTTGTGAATAGATAATTTGAGGCGCTATCACTGATTGTTGAGAATTAATCAGATGAGTAAACAGCTTCAGGCCTTGCCCGCTTAAAGTCACATGTAGGTTTTTGTATTTCAAGATGCCGCTTTTCTTGTCGAACCGTAATCCGAAAGGTAAGGTCCCTTCTTTGGAAAAAGAACGGACAAAAGCGACAACCGGCTTCTCTACAATTTTTGTTTCTACAACTTTCTTTTCAAGCAATACCGCGTTTAGTTTTTTTATTCCCCATTTATAACTGCCGTATAAAATTCCGACAAATAAACCATAAAAGAGTAAAAAGAGAAGGATGGAATCTGCCCGTTTTAAAATAAAGGAAAGCGGAATTTGCACAAATGCTTGTAATTCTATATTGTCTTCTATATTTTTATTCTTCCGATATATAACAGGCTTCAAAGCGGTAGCTTTTTTCATAAAAAGGCTATCGGTGTAACTTATCGTTGTTTTCTCTTTACGCTTACAACGCACCGCTGTTTGTGATTCCATACCTAAATCTGCAAGTCTGGCGCGAAAAAGGCTATCCAGGAAAATACGGTTCGGATCATTCAGAGACAGATAGTCCTGGTCACACCATCTTTCTTTTTCTTCATAGGAAATAGAGTCCGATAATAATAATGTCCCTCTATTGGTTCTTATCGGTATGGAACCCAATCGGGTGTTCATTTCTTTACTGATAGCCTCTTGAAAAGTAGCAGAGGCTTCAGTGAAAATCTTTTTACGGCATGAAAGGAATCCATGCCAGACCATTATCAAACAAAACAAAGTCATACACATATATAATAATATGCATAGTCTTTTAAAAAAAAGGATTTTGTCTGTATGTCTATTCTCTTCTTGCATGTTGCAAAAATATAAAAAATGGACATCTATATAGGCTTTTCTCTTCAGATATATGTAATTCAAGTCCGAAGAAAACCTACAGAAAACCTACAAGAAGTCAGGAAATGGCATTCTATTCATCTGGGTAGTAGCGAATTGTAAAATATGTGGCACAAGCCTATTGACATCCGAATTATATATCCCTACATTTGCCTCAAAAACAAAAGTTATGAAAAAAAGAGTTTTAGCAGTAGTAATTGTTTTGGTTTGTTTGGGTGGAGTTGCTTGTATCAAGACATTGTCGACATCATCTGTCGGCTTGCCTCAATTGGCATTTGATAATATTGAGGCTTTGGCGTCCGGTGAGAGTGATACTTATAGATGTTACGGAACAGGCGACGTCGATTGTCATGGTTATAAAGTAGATAAGATGTATAGTGACTATAGTTTAAAATGACATGAGAATCTTCCTATACATATTATTAATAGGAATAAGTACATTAATCTCCTGCAGTGGTTCACCCGATTCCCTTTACCCTCGGTATACAACTTTTCCTGATGAGAAAATGGTAGCCACGCAGGAGATTTCTATTGATTCTGCCTTTTTCCGTTATCCCTACCGGGTAGCGGTAAAAGACAGTATCGCTGTCATCATGGATTTACATAATGACAGCCATTACTTTTACGCTTTTACTTATCCGGAGTGGAAGCCGATCGCACCGTTCGGAAAGCGTGGAGAGGCCCCCGGAGAAATGCTTTCGGCAGAGATGTTCCAGTTTTCTGCATTGGATTCAGTCTGGACATTGGATGCTAACCGGATGCTGATCACGCGCTGGTCTGTCTCTCCGACGGGCAAGACCGTTTTGCGCAAAGAGGAAATAAGATTAGATAAAACATTAGTTCGCTCTTTAGATTTCTATCGTACAGATTCAGCCTTTCTGATCACAGACTACTTAGGTGATTTTCGTTATCACAAAGTCAGTCATAGTGGTAAACCGATCAAAAACATAGGTAAAATTCCCACCGAAATCAGCTATGAGCAAGATATTCATCCCGCCTTAGCACAAGCTTGGCGTAGCTTTACCGATTACAACCCGAAAAACGGGATATACGCGATGGCGACCCAATTGGGAGAAGCCCTTGAAATATACAATCTGAAAACTCAAACTCATAACGTTATATACGGTCCTGCCGGAGAACCCCAATTCATTGCAAAAGGAGGCGAAGGATTCCCGACCGGCATCAAAGGGTTTGTGGACATACAAGTCACAGACGATTATATTTATACTGTTTTCGATGGGATGTCCTGGAAAGAGCGGGACAAATTTTACGAACGCGGCATGTCTGCTCCCAAAGGAGGCCATTTCCTTTACGTGTTCGATTTGGCAGGAAACCCGGTTCGAAAATATACGCTCGACAAAAATATTTTAGGCATCCATATCAACGAAAAAACAAACACCGGAATTGCGACCTGCGCGGAAAGCGATAATCCGATCGTGACATTCAAACTATAACAAGAAAATGAAACAACTGCTCTACATATTATTCCTATTATTTTTGTTAGCCGCTTGCCGGGAAGACAAGAAAGAACAATTCGCCCGTCTGGTTCAGGAATGGCAAGGGAAAGAGATCGTCTTTCCGCAGGATATGGCTTTCACCCGTTTCGTAACCGAACAGGTGGAATACCGGATACCCGATGCAGAATATAAAGTGCTGATTTATGTCGATTCAACAGGTTGCACCAGTTGCAAATTGCAACTGCCGAAATGGAAAGAATTGATCGCCCATGTCGATTCGGCAACAAACAGCAACATCCCGTTCATCTTCGTTTTCCAGTCGAAAGACGACAAAGAGTTGCGATATATCCTGAAACGCGACAACTTCGACCGTCCGGTCTGCATCGATCGGGACAGTCGGTTGGACAAGTTGAACAAATTTCCACAAGATATCACTTTCCAAACATTCCTGCTTGATCAGGACAACAAGGTGAAAGTGATCGGCAATCCGGTGCATAACTTGGCAGTTAGGGATTTGTATCTGAAACAGATGATCGGTATGCGAGACAAAGAAGTGTTGCTAACGACCACCCTCGAACCGGAAAAAGCAGAATATAATCTGGGAATGGTTAAAGAGGGAACAATCAAGAAGCAGACGGTTACAGTCCGGAATACCGGAACGAGCGTCTTCAAGTTGAAAGGTTTCACCACCTCTTGTGACTGCACCGAAGCGACTTGCGACTGGAAAGAACTACAACCGGGAGAGAGCGGAACGATCACGGTCAGCTACGAAGCGGAACAGCCGGGAGATTTTTACCGAACGGTAGATATTTATGGGAACCTCCCGAACAACTCACTGATGGTGAGTTTTATCGGGACAGTAGAATAAAGCAATTAACGGGAAAAAGAAAGGAGTTCCTGCCTACAGCCTCACAAACTTCAGCAGAAACTCCCGGATTTTTCCTCATTCAATAACAAATAAAGAAGGAGGTAACGGCAAAAGTAGTAAATTTGGAGTAAACAACAAAAGGGTTGGGAATCACCTGTTCCGGGAAATGATACTGGGCGAAAGAGCCACAGTTAATAATAAAATGATAAATCCCTAAAAATAATAATAAAATGGGAACAAAAATTTTGGGCGTTATCGCTTTTGCAGCGATCGCCGCAGTAGCCGGCTGGAACTACCAGCAAAACAAACAAAGTGTTGAACTGTCGGACTTGGCATTGGCTAACATAGAAGCTCTCGCCAGTGGAGAAGGCAGCACCTCTGATTGTGAAACTTATTGCAAACCAGATGACAGATATTATTGTATTGTAGACTATGGTACTGCAGCTGTAAGTTGTCCTCAACATAGAAAAAAATAGCAATAATCACATTATGTAATGCAAAAAGAAAGAAGCTGTTTTGATTCTTTCTCTTAATGATTTTGAGATAGATTTTTGAATCATATCCATTGTCCAGATGAGGAAAAAATCAAAACAGTCTCTAAGTTTAGTTTTTTACAAAAAATCAGATGTGTCTTTTTATAAAAAATAATATGAAACCGATTTTTTTTAACATTATAGCCTTGTTTTCGTTTGGGTTTATTGCTTGCCAAGATCACTCATCGACATTTAAGAATGCGAGAACTTTTGATTTAAACAGTTTTTCTGTCACAAAGGAGCTAAAAGGCGTGTCTCATACCTTTAATGACGAGATCATGAAGCCGATCCGATTACAAGTCTATGATTCGCTTTTAATTACAATTAATGTAGGAGAAAATAAATTATTAACTGTTTTCAACTTAAATACCTATACGAAAATAGGCAACCGTATTAATCTGGGAGACGGACCGCTTGAAATGTTTCAACCCAATTTTATTAAGGGAGATGGTAAGAATCTCTCTCTTTATGATATGGGGAAAAGCACGATATTCAGATATGATATATCTGATTTTGTCCGTAATGCGGATCCTATTCCTGTAAAACAAATAAAACTATCCCAGAACATATTCAATGATGTGGTGTTTGACGGAGATGACAATATCATTGCTCCTGTTTACCGAGATCAAAGCCTGTTTTCCATATTTAATCAAAAAGGAGAAAAAGTAGGCAATTTCGGAGCATATCCTGAGTCCGGCCTCCAACTGACAGACGCAGAGAAACGAGAGATGTTTCAATTTACTTATGCCTCCAATTCGAACGGAAAAATGGTATTGTGCTATAGTTGGAATGACTTAATCGACATTTATAACGAAGAAAAACAGTTGGCATGTAGAATACATGGACCGATTCAATTTACTTCCTCTTTTAAGGAGTTCCAAGACGGGGAAGTCTCTTCCGCCCATCCGGAACAAGGAAAACAAATAGATGCCTACTATAATCCTGTTGCCGTCGATGATGTCTTTTTTGTATTATTCAACGGCAATTTTGTTGACGATGAGAATTACACCAACCGGAGTAATCAGATATTTGTTTTCGATTGGGATGGAAAGCCATTAGAACGGCTGATTTTGGACAATGGTATCATATCTTTCACTGTTAACTCTCAAAAGAGGAAAATCTATGGGATCAGTGATATGCCCGAATATCACATTGTGGAATTTGAATATTAACTTCAGGTCTAAAAAAGCATCAGCAAAACTATTGGACTTTTTTCATTCGATAAACAAATACAGAAGAAGGTAACGGCAAAAGTAGTAAATTTGGAGAAAGTAAAAAAGGAGTGGCAATCGCCCATCCCGGGAAATGATACCGGGTAAAAGAACCAAAACAATTAATAGAATAATAAATTCCTAAAAATAATACGAAAATGGGAAAGAAATTTTTTGGCGTAATCGCTTTTGTTGTGATCGCCGCCGCCGCAGGTTGGAACTACCAGCAAAATAAACAAAGTGTTGAACTGTCGGACTTGGCATTGGAGAATGTCGAGGCATTGGCAAGAAATGAAAGTGGAAAGAACAATAAGGCATTGGCTCAAAAGGCGAATGGAGAATACTGTTGTACTCCTTTAAACGGTAATAACTGTACTCAATCACCAGCTTGTTAGAATGTTAATATTAGAGATATGTCAGAATTTAATTCGCAGATAATGTCTTATAAGATAAATTTTGGCATATCTTTTTGAATACTTCTAATCATCAAATTATTTCAAATGAGAAAGTCTATTTTTTTTCATGATCAACAGAGAGTCTGGCTCCTTGTTTGTTGGGTCTTTATCACATTTGGTTGCCTTCCTGAGGAACAGAGGCTTACATCCGTTCCTGCCATAGAAGTAGACATAGCTTCAGATACAGAGTTGAAATTGTCAGAATACTTTGAGAATTTTCGAATGCTCAAGCTTCCGACGGATACTCTTATGGGGGAAATAGAGAACATTAAGTGTGAAAATAATAAAATTTATATCTCTGATGGACTAACTCTTTTTGCTTTCTCCGAAGAAGGAGAATTAGCCCTTTGCTTAGAGAAAAGAGGTGAAGCTCCAGATGAATATTCTGGGATTTCAGATTTTGTGATAGACGGTGAAAATATTATAATATTGGACAGGAATCAACAAAAAACAATAACGTATGATCATTCAGGAAATAGTATTTCAACATTTCATCTTAAGTACTATGCACAAGCTATTTCGCCGATAGTGAATAATACATTTTTTTTATATAACGGATTTGATACAAGTCACAAATTGCATCGGATTAAAAATTGGAAAGAAGATTCCGCATTTTTAGAAGTAGATAAAAACCAAACAGGATACTTGTTCATATTCGCTCATCACAATTTTTATCAAGATCATGATTCTATTTATTTTTTTCAACCGATCAATGATACTATTTACAAGTCTGTTGAAGGCGGAAATATGGATCCGCTCCTCTATATCGATTTTAAAGGGAAAAATATACCTGCATCTTTTTTCAGTGATAAGAAATATGAAAACGTTAAAGATTTCTTCGACAATTTGCATAAAAGATCTTATGCCTATGGTATTTATAGTTTTATAAGGGATAAGCGATTCACGATGTTCGGTAGTTTCTATCAGAAAAATAAAAAATTGACATTATTCGACCATAAGAATAAATCATCGAATACTTTCGGTACAATTAAAGATGATGTTTATTTCAAGGGTTTGACGATCCCTATATCTCAATTTATTTATCATGCAAATAAGGATGGTTCTATCGTTGTTCCATTGGAAGCCTATTCTGTAGTTGAATGGCGGAATACATACACACCGTCTGAGCCATTTGGAAGTATAATAAATACAACAAAGGAAGATGATAATCCATTGCTTTTGATCTTCGATTTCAAACAGTAGAACCAATCACCATAAGTTTATAAACCCCTAAAATAAAACAAAAATGGGAAAGAAATTTTTTGGCATAATCGCTTTTGCAGCGATCGCCGCAGTAGCAGGCTGGAACTACCAGCAAAACAAAAATGAGGTTCAACTCTCTGACTTGGCATTGGAAAATGTCGAGGCTTTAGCTTGGGATGAGAATAAATCAAACTATCATTTGTTTCCATGTCCATCAAGTTCCGGAAATGAATGTCGTTTTAAAGACAGTGAACGTCCTGAATGTTATGGCCCAACGTATTGTAGATAACCATGTACAAATTACTATTTCATTATTTATGCATAATTTGCATTAGTATATCTTGCTCTCAGAGAAGAGAAAATATAAAGACCGTTGATAATGACTTAGTTGAAATACAGAAGGAGGAACTTTTTTTCCCTCCTTCTGACGTATTACAACTAAAGTCCTATTATTTGTCTTCTTCGGTACAAGTAGGTGCTAAACATATATTGATTGGATATAACCATAAGGAACATGCTTTGGATTGTATCGATCTTCTGGAGAAAAAAATCATTCAAATTCCGTTACAAACAAGTGGTCCTAACGCCATAACTCGTTTAACTGGAATTTTTGCATATCAAAAAGACTCCATTTGGGTTGCTGATGAATCGGAATCCGTATTCCTGATTGATCCGAAAGGGAATGTGTTGAAACGTATTCAAATCCGTAATTCTTTGCAAGAAGACGAGGAATTGATCATAAATACGAATCATGCTATGTCTACAATTCGTTTGTATTACAATGCCCTGCACCAGTCACTGCTATGCACGGTAAAAGATAGGTCTGTTTCGCCACCCCGATTCAAAGTAAAAGAAATTTTCCTCGAAGAAAACCAAAAGGTAAAAACTTTCAATTTATCTCCATCTATTGCGGAACCAGACATAAGCAAAGGGTATGCGAACATGAGTGAACCGAATGTCAACTTTCGGGATGATTACATTTTATATAATTATCCGATAGAATCACATCTCTACAAGATCGATTTGAACACAGGATCTGGAAAAATGTACAAAGCTGATAGCGATTACACTTCCAATAAAGCTCAAAAGTGTAAATCCAAAACAGATTATACAGAATGGCAAAGACACGGATTTGAAAATCCTCATTTTTTTGATATCATGTATCTTCCGACATGTGATATGTATGCCCGTTTGCATGTGGATGCCATTGATTTCGGTAAAAACGAAAACCTGGAATTATTATCCAGAGAACGAGATTTTTATTTATGTCTGTTTGATAATGAGCTTAATAAAATAAAAGAAATCAAACTGCCCATAAACACATTCAATCCTTATACAGGCTGGTGTCAGCTTCATGATGGAATCCTTTTTTTTGTAGATAAAATTACAGATCAAGAGATTTCCGAAGATTTAGAAGTGCATATCTTTCATCCTGTCATGATAAAGAATGATTGAAATATAGTTTCTCCCCTAAAACAATGAATATGAGATTGCAATATAAAACAACTACAAAATATCTGTTTTTTTCGTTGCCTTTCTACTTGATGCTTTTTGCTTGCGGCTTACAAATAACCGATGTGGAATACGCTCTGCGGGAAGCCGGAGAAAACAGAGGGGAGCTTGAAGCGGTTTTGTCGCACTACGCAAAACTGGATGATCGGCAGAAACTGGAAGCAGCCCAATACCTGATTCGATACATGCCTTACCATGCTTCTTATGATAAAGGCATTGAGGACTATTATCACGCCATTGATTCTGTCGTTGCTTTATCAGAAGACAAACTTGAACAAGAAAAACATATCGAATCGCTTCGTCTTAGATTTGAAAGTAAATATAAACAAAAACGGGATATAGAGATTATCACTTCGGAGTTTCTTATTCAGTCAATCGATGAAGCTTTCAAACAATGGAGAGAATGCGAATGGGCCGAACATCTGGATTTCGAACAATTTTGTGAATATCTATTACCTTATAAATGTTTTGAAGGGCAGCCGCTTACCGAATGGAGGAATGCCTATTACGATATTTGTAAAGGAGATATTGATCTGGCATATTTGTGTGACGAGTATAAACGAAATCCAATTTTTGCAGCAACAGAAGTGAATAACCAAATGAAAAACACACCTCAAAGTTTTGGATTATTAAAGACACTTCCGATTTATGATCCTGATATCATACTGAAACTTCCTTTTTCTAATTGTGCCACGTATTGTTTAGGGGCTGTCTTAATCATGCGTAGTAAAGGAATTCCTGTCGCTTATGATTTTACGCCCAATTGGTCTACAGGTAATAATGGACATTCTTGGAATACAGTTTATACGACGCGTTTTGGAAACTTGGAGTTTGCTCCTCATACGACAGATCCGGGCACAGTTCATTATCCATATTTGAAAGTCCCTAAGATTTTCCGCAATGTGTACAAACCCAATGAAGAGTATCTGAAAATCGCAACTGAGAAATATATCCCACCCAAACTCAGGAATATGTTTATACGAGATGTTACCGCTGAATATATGCCTACGATTGACATACGTATTCCGTTGCAGGAATCATTGAAGAGTGGACAATCTCCATTTATTGCCATCTATGACGGAAATAATTGGACTCCTGTCTATTGGGGAAAAATAGCTGGTAGTCATGTGGTTTTCGAAAGAATGGGACTGAATACCTGTTATATCGCCTTGGCGTATGACTCTAATGGCAATGCTATTCCGATCAGCAAACCGTTTTTGGCTTCTGCTTCGAAGCATATCCAATTTATAGAACCAGACACTTCAGCTTTTCGTACGATCAGATTGAATCGAAAATATCCTTTGGGAGACAATGTATTTTCTATTAGAAAAAAAATAACAGGAGGTATTATCGAAACTTCTGAAAACAGGGAATTTGATCATACAAAGAAAATAGCGGAATTACCTCAAGGGAATTTAACAAATGGCACAGTGTTTCTTGATAAAAATGCCGAATATCGATATTGGCGTTTTACATCTTCTGATACAAGTCAGTGTGACATGGCTGAAATTTATTTCTATGATGAACATGATTCGATCATTCAAGGCAACATTATCAAATGTACAAATTCGATTTTTGATAAAAGCAACAACGCAGCTAATATAGCAGATGGTGATCAATTGACAAATTTCAGTGCCAAAGGAGAAGATTGGGTCGGTTTTGATTTTTGCCGGCCAGTAAATATATCCAAAATTTCGTATATTCGTCGTTGTGATGGAAATTCTATTCAGCCAGGATTGGAGTATTCTTTATATTATTGGGATAATAATAATTGGCAACTTATCAATACCAAAATAGCGAATGATGTTTTTATCGAATTTGAAAATGTGCCTCAAAAAGCCCTTTTGGCCATTAAATGCTCGCAGGGAAAGCAACAAAGAATATTCGTTTGTGATGAAGATAATAAAATTGACTGGTATTGATTGTAGCAACCTGAATATAAAATGATATATTTTTTGATCTAAAAGATAGATTGTGAAACGATGGATTAACATATTATTGAATCTATTTCTCGCTTTGGTGGTTCTGATCGCCTTTTGGCTCTTCTCTCAAGTCTTCCTCCTCGCCTCCTTCCGTATCCCCAGCGATTCGATGGAGCCGGAGCTGGTCGAAGGGGATTTCGTGGCGGTCTGGAAACCGACGCTCGGTGCACGGCTGTTCGACCTCAACGCGACGCTGCGGTTGGAGCAGACCGAGAGGGATTTCGGAATGCAAAGCGGGGTGATGTGCTGGTCTTCAACTTCCCGCATCCGAACGGTAGACATTTATGGAAACCTCCCGAACAACTCGCTGATGTTGAGTTTTATCGGGACAGTCGAATAAAGCAATTAACGGGAAAAAGAAAGGAGTCTCTGCCTACCGTCTCACAAACATTAGCAGAAACTCCCGGACTTTCCCTCATTCAATAACAAATAAAGAAGGAGGTAACGACAAAAGTAGTAAATTTGGAGTAAATAACAAAAGGGTTGGGAATCACCTGTTCCGGGAAATGATACCGGGCGAAAGGTTCAAAACTAATAATAAAATCATAAATCCCTAATAATTACGAAAATGGGAAAGAAACTTTTGGGCGTAATCGCTTTTGCAGCGATCGCCGCCGCCGCAGGCTGGAACTACCAGCAAAATAAACAGAGTGTTGAACTGTCGGACTTGGCATTGGCTAATGTGGAAGCATTAGCAAGATATGAAGACGGCGAATGTCCTAACGGATGCCTTACCGAATATGATTCAAAAGGATGTTGGTGCTATAGATTTTATCCAAATGTGAAAGAAAAAGACTGGACACGTTAATAAAAACACTTTCAAAGTTGCGTTAGTGCTTTATTCCCTCTCTAAAGTATTTGTAGGGAGAGAATTTGCACTAACCTCTTTTTTAAATGGAATATGTAGAAACTAAAATATTAGTGACATGCAAAAAAATATATACATATTATTATTGTTGTTGTTCATTTTTTTTTCGAGTTGTACAAAAAAAGTAGCAACAGAAGTTTATCAAAACAAACGTGACAATGTCGTTAATCTTCACAGTAAAGTTAAAGAAATAGGAACAGAAGATGTATTAATCAATCGATACTCACAACCCTTTCTACTTGACCGGTATTTAATTATAGGGGATTATGTCTCAAAAGACAGCCTTGTGCATATATTTGATAAATATGATTTCAAGTATATTTGCAGCACTGCTTTCTTGGGGCCTGGTCCTACGGAAATCACAAGTTTTGGTTCTGTCTGTATTAATGAAAATGACCGTGAATTTTATATCTCGGATTATGGTAAACAAAAAATATTCACTTACAAGCTTGACAGCGTGCTTTCAAATTCCCTCAATTATATACCTACAGTTAAAGTGAATTTGAATCAAGAACAAATACCCAATAGGTATTATTACATAAATGATTCACTATGTTATGCTTCTATAATAACACCAACCGGTCGTTCTGGTTTTAATCAATCCGGGGCAATTTGGAATATGATGACCGGGAAAGTTACACAGCTCAAATACACTCATCCTGAAATAGAAAAAAAACGTGTCAATATTGCAGTATCCATAAAAAATAAAACATTTGTAGAGTGTTATGACCACCATGATTTAATGACCATATATGATTTGGAAGGGAATTTAAAATATAATGTATATGGTTCTAAATGGAATAATAAAACATCTAATAAACAAAATTATTATGGTTCTGTGATCTTTGCCAAAGATAAAATTGTAGCCTCTTATTCTGATGGTAGAGATAATTTCGGCAAACAAAGCAGGCCTACAACTTTATTAGTCTTTGACTTAAAAGGCAATTATCTTAAAACAATAGAAATAGGATACAATATCTTGGAATTTTGTTACGATGAAGAAAATGATCGGATTATTATGTCTTTTGACGATGATATACAATTGGGTTATTTAGAGTTAGGCAACATTGTGTAATAATCTATATGAAACGATGGATTGACATCCTATTGGATCTTTTTCTTGCCGTGGTGGGGTTGGCTCTTCTTTGGGTTTTCGCCCAAATCTTCCTCTTCACCTCCTTTCACATTCCCAGCGACTCTATGGAACCTGAACTAATTGAAGGGGATGCTATCCTAATCTGGAAGCCTGCGTTGGGAGCAAGACTGTTCAACCTGAATGCAACGCTGCGGTTGGAACAAGTCGAAATCCACAGGACTCCCGGATTTCAAAAAGTCAAAAGGAATGATGTGCTGGTTTTCAATTTTCCGCATCCGAATAACTGGGACAGGATCGAGATGCACATTTTGAAGTATTATGTCAAACGATGTATCGGACTGCCGGGAGACACGCTTTCCATCAAAAATGGTCGATTTCGAGTAGAAGGAATAGATGAGGCACTCGGAAACATCAAGTCACAACAAAAAATCGGACAGACTTTGCCAGAAGAGTTTCCGGATGGTGTATATCGTTGTTTTCCATATGATTCCATTATCGGTTGGAATATTCAAAATTTCGGACCACTCTATATTCCTAAAACAGGTGATCGGCTACCAATGAACCCAAAGAACTATCAGTTGTATCATAAACTAATCTCTTGGGAGCAAAAAACTAAATTAGAGTATAAAGATTCAACTGTTTTCCTTAATGGCAAACCGATAAAAGATTATTGTTTTCAGAAAAACTATTATTTCATGGCCGGAGATAAAGGGGAAAACTCGCAGGATTCGCGTTATTGGGGGGTACTACCGGAAGAATATATTGTAGGAAAAGCTGCTTTCATCTGGAAATCGGTCGATCCCTACACAGGCAAATTCCGTTGGGAACGTTTCTTTAAAACTATACACTAACAGACAGCGTATGAACATAAAAATATTCATCTTTCTGACGATACTACTCTCTGCCTGTTCTTCTTATCAGGACAAGCAACTTGAATATGCCCTGGAGCTTGCCAAGGAAAACAGACAAGAGTTAGAAAAAGTGCTGAAACATTATCAAAATAGTCCGGAAAAACTGGCGGCTGCTCATTTCTTAATTCAAAATATGCCTTATTATTACGAATATGACGGGAAACAATTAGATACCGTCAAATCTATTATTAAAGAAGCTCTTAAGGAAAAACGCGTTTTTGGAGTAAAAAGTCTTATCATAAGAGACTGGAAAGTCAATATGAATCGAGATGTGTTCCATACCTTAGAAAAAAAGCATGATGTACAAACTATAACTGCCGATTACTTGATTAAGAACATTGATTTGGCATTTAAAGTATGGAAAGAACGGCCTTGGAATAAAAATTTATGCTTCGAAGATTTTTGTGAATTAATACTTCCCTATCGTATTGCAAATGAAAAGCTAAGCGATTGGAGATGCACATATTATAATAGATATGCGCCTTTATTGGATTCTTTGTATAAAGGCAATGATGTTATTGAAGCCTGTAACACATTAGTAAGGATATTGAAGAAAGAGGGATTTTATTACAATGCTCAATTCAAAATACCGCATCTCGATGCTTTATTTTTAATAGAAAACAGGGCTGGATATTGCAGAGAGACTTGCGACATAAGTTTATACGCAATGCGGGCAGTCGGCATTCCTGTCGCCACGGATAACATGGTTTATTCTCCCGAATATCAGGGAGGTCATAGTTGGAACGTCGTACGCGATACTACCGGCCGGTTCATTCCCTTTTTGTATACGGATTATGGAGCATCACGGGATATGAAGGATGATGGCAGAAAAAAAGGGAAAATCACTCGAGATTGTTTTGGATTACAAAAAAACAGGCTTCCTGTCTCAAAGGTCGTTCCTGCGACACTTAGGCATCCTTTTTCAAAAGATGTCACTGACAACTACTTCGGAAAAAATGAAATCGTATTACATCTGGACGAATATAATAAAAACGAAGTGGTATTTCTCGGCGTATTCCATAAAGGTTCATGGATACCTTTAGATTTTGCTATTACATCCAATGGCCAAGCTGTATTTAAAAATATGGAACCCAATCTTATATACCAACCTTCCGTAGAACAAGATGGAATACAACAACCGATAGGATATCCATTTCTTTTTATAAAAGAAGGTGTACAATATTTTACCCCGGACACAACCATTCTCGAAAACATTATCATCAAAAGAAAATACCCGTTACGGGATTATATTGCCCGAGCTATGAATACAAATGTCCGGGGAGCAAGAATAGAATGTTCTGACACTCCGGCTGCTATTAACACAAGACTTTTATACAAAATAAAAGACTCCGTTGTTACAGACCGGAATCTTATTATTTTCGATTCGCCTGTAAAAGGCCGGTATATTCATATTATTTCAGCCCCCAATAAACCTGTAGATATAGCAGAACTATCTATTTATGAAAATATCCATGATTCTATACCGGTCCAGATGACGCTAATCAGAGAGATCAAACCCGTCCATACAAACAAAAGGTTTGCGATCACAAATATAACAGATGGAGATCCTCTGACTTCTTTTATCTCAAATGACAGTACAAATTATATTACTTATGATCTTGGAAAATCGATAAAAGTAAATAAACTCATGTTCATCCCTCGTAATGACGGCAATTTTATCTGGCAGGGCGATACTTACGAGCTATTTTATCGAAGTAGTTCAGAAAAATGGAAATCTTTGGGAAAACAAATAGCAGCAAGTAGCGAATTGCATTATCAAGTACCCCGAAATGCATTATTCTGGTTACACAATCATACAAAAGGGACTGAAGAACAAGTTTTTTATATGCAAAACGGCAAACAAATATTTGTTTGCGATATCAAATGACAATCGTATATGAAACAATTGATAATATATATCACTATAATGGTACTAACAAGTTCTTGTTCTCCTGACAAGGGTAACCGGCTGGAATATGCTTTGCGATTTGCAGAAAATAACAGAGGCGAATTGGAAAAGGTGCTCGACCACTATTACGGCAATCCTGAAAAATTGGCTGCAGCTCGTTTTCTCATTGAGAATATGCCTTATCATTATGGTTATGAAAGTTGGCAACAGGACACCATCAAACAAATTTTGGCTGATGCCGTTAAAAGAAAATCCGTTTACGGAGAAGACTTGCTGATTATAGATAAAAAACATCTGGATAAATGGAGTTCCTATTCGCATTATAACGGAGAAAAAATATATGACTCCAAAATAATAACTGCCGATTATCTGATCGAGAATATAGACCTATCTTTTGAAGTCTGGAAAAAATATCCGTGGAACAAGCATCTCTCTTTCGATGACTTTTGCGAATTTATTCTCCCTTACAGGATAGCCAATGAGCCACTCAGCAACTGGCGAAAAAAATATTACGAACACTATATTCCTAAGTTGGATTCCCTCTATAAAGGGACGGATGTTATCGATGCATGCAGTGCGGTCAACCAGATTCTCAAAAAAGAATGGTTCTATTATAATACAAATTTCTCCCTGCCCCATCTGGGAGGCGATTATCTTTTCACTACCCGGGTAGGATATTGCAGGGATGCTTGCGATGTGGCAACTTATGCGATGCGATCGGTCGGTATTCCTATCGCAACGGACTATTACATTTATTCACCGGATCTGAGAACCTGGCATTGCTGGAATGTAGTCAGAGATACTACAGGTCAATGCTATCCTTTCTGGTATACAAAAGATGAAATAGCACGTTCCGTAACCAATGACGGCAGGCGGAAAGGGAAAGCCTACAGGGATTGTTATGGAATACAAAACGGACGTTTCAGTAAATGGGCCGCAGATAACGCTGTGCTGCCTTTTTTCAGGAACTGTTTTGTCAAGGACGTTACGGATAATTATTCGGGATCGAATGAGATTTCTCTGCCTATAACTGTTTCAGGATGTAAATATGCATATCTCGGTGTATTCAAAAACGGAAGCTGGGAACCTGTAGATATTGCACAGATAGAAAAAGGACATGCAGTTTTCAAAAATATCGAACCGGATATAGTATTTCAGCTTTTATACTCAAAGAACGGTAATATCGAAACGTATGATTATCCGTTTGTTTATGACAAAAAAAGAATTATCTGTTTCAAACCGGATACGGCACAACAGGAAACGGCTTGTTTAAAAAGGAAGTACCCTTTTCAGGAGTATCTTTTTAAATATCTGAATCGAAATACAATAGGAGCAACAATAGAAGGAAGTAACTCGCCTGTATCCGGCATAAAACATCTGTTATACCGGTTTACCGATACGCTCCTGACGAACCGCAAGGCCATTTCAATCGGCCAACCGTGTCGATTCCGTTATTTGCACCTAAATTCACCTCTTGACCATCGGTCGGAACTGGCTGAATTTGCAGTTTTCCGCGATACTTCTGAGACTCAAGCAATTCCTCTACAGCTATACCGCAATGTAGAAGGATTGTATCCTACTGATCAATACTCTGCCAAATGCGTACTGGATAGCAACCCTCTAACTTTCTTCATGTCAAAAGAATACAATGCAACATTAACCTTTGACCTGGGAAAAGTGACTGAAATCAAAAAGATACTGGTTATCCCACGGAATGATGATAATTTTATCGAACCGGGAGATCGTTATGAATTATTTTATCAGAATGGACCGGACGGATGGAAATCTTTAGGACAGCAAATCGCAAGCAGTAAAGAATTATATTTCACCGTACCTCATGGGGCGATATTTTGGCTTCGTAACTTAACAAAAGGACAGGAAGAACAAATATTCTTTATAAAAGAGGGGAAACAAGTATTTTCCTGCGACATTAATTTTTCAAAAGAGAATGCATCATGAATTTAAAGCTGCTACATATATTCCTGCTTTCCACAAGCGGAACACTTCTGCTCTGCACGCCACTTATACACACAACGGAATTGGTAAACGGATTAGTGCTCGGAAAAATGTGCTGGTTTCATCTTGTCATGCTCTTTTTTTCAGTTTGCGTATTCTTTGTGACGTTAACCAAAAGGGCAACTGCCATTGCCTTTTTATCTTCGGATCTTTTATTATTAACCTTTACAGGTATTGTTCTTATTACTTATAAATGGAGTCTCAATCCTGAACCAGAAAAGTTAATATTTACAGGCCAGTTGGTTATTCTTTGGTTTCTGTTACGTTATATATTAACAGCTTACCGGGAGTTCAATTTTTTCTTTCTGTTCGTCGGAATGCTCACCGGACTGGCCGAAGCCGTCTGGGGAATGCAGCAATTGCATGGCTATGCCTATTCCAACCATTCGCTTTTCCGGCTGACGGGCTCTTTCTTTAATCCGGGGCCTTACTGCGGGTACTTAGCGGTCGTGCTGCCGGTTTGCCTGTGGACGGCGTTGCGGTTTCAAAAGGGGATGCGCTATTTCGGCTGGATATGCGTCGGAGCTATCCTGATTGTCCTGCCTGCCGGAATGAGCCGGTCGGCATGGATGGCGGCGGTCGTGGCTTGCGGATGGGTGTACTGGGCGGAACGGATCGGATGGGAGAAGACGAAAGCTGCATATATAAGGTATAAGAATGCAGCAGTCCCGTTCTTTACGGTTGTCATTTTATTGGCTGGATGCACGCTAATGGGGCTATACGGACTGAAACAAGATTCGGCGGACGGGCGGTTGCTGATGTGGAAAGTGACGGGGAAAGCGATTGCCGGACAGCCGCTTGCAGGGACGGGGTTAGGCGGATTCCCGGCGGCATACGCGGAGGCGCAAGGCGGGTATTTCG